>CAZDOM010000077.1:0-14629 GCA_964507015.1 uncultured Rikenellaceae bacterium
GAACCCGCGTCCAAACATGGAGACCATATGCTTTCTACATGCTTAGTCCTGCTTGTTTTTCGTGACCTGTCAGCTGCAGAACAACCTAACATGCCCTTAGTCTCTGTTGGTTTCACCGTCAGATCGAGACTCTCATCAGGCTAGCCCCGGATTGCGTGCGCCTCCTTGTCGGGTTGGATCAGGGCTTGACCGCCCGGGAGACGTCTCGTCCCGACACATGTGCCGGGATAAAGCTTAAGTTACTTTATTCGCTTAAGCAGCGAGAGCGTAATTAGTTTCGCCAGTTATTGTTTTGTAACACTGTTTAAGGAACGTGTCACCACATCCTGCATGCTTACATACCACCCCTCATGCTGTCAAAACCATGTCAGCCCCAAAGATGGCACAGGGCTCATGGCAAAATATCCTGTGTCGTGTGCCGTGCGTCCTGCGTCTTTTCTGCAAAGATACAACATTGTTACACATCCGGGATATCTTTCTCAAAATTCAGGCCGCTCTGTTTCGTTCATTTGATTAAATTTGACAATTATCGGAAATAATAAGAAATCCTTTAATTGAATTCTAATTTAAAATACTATAAGATGAATCGTAAACTTATAAGTGCAGTGATCTGCACATTAATTATCGCCGGTTGTACTGAAGATAAAGTACATAAATCAGCATTGCTACAGTACGACACAGAGATTGACAGTATCATCCCACAGATGACACTGGAGGAAAAGGTAAATATGCTGCATGGTAAACAAATGTTTACATCGGCAGGAATCGAAAGGCTTGGTATTGCCGATATGGTATATGTTGACGGACCTTTCGGTATTCGCGAAGAGATGGAACCAAACAGCTGGACTCCGCTGGGCTGGGAAACAGATAAAGCAACCTTTTTCCCGACAGGTTCGGCTCTGGCTGCCACTTGGAGTCCTGAACTGGCATATGCCTACGGTACAGGTATGGCACGGGAGGCCAGGTTGCGCGGAAAGGATATGCTCCTGGGTCCTGCTATTAATATACAAAGAATACCTACAGGCGGACGTACCTATGAGTACCTGAGTGAAGATCCCTTTTTAAGCTCCAGTCTTTCAGTAGGATATACAAAGGGAGTCCAGGATAATGGTGTGGCAGTATGCCTTAAACATTATGCACTGAACAACCAGGAGAACAACCGTGGAAATGTAAATGTAATAATTGGTGAACGTGCAATGCGTGAAATATATCTCCCTCCCTTCAGGGCAGCTGTTGAAGAGGCCGATGCTTACGGTGTTATGGCAGCATACAATAAGGTGGACGGTTGGTGGTGCTCCGAGAATGACATGCTGCTTAACAGGATACTCAGGGATGAATGGGGATTTGCAGGGATAGTTATTTCTGACTGGGGAGGCGTGCATCATACTGTTCAGCCGGTAATATACGGACTTAATGTAGAAATGCCCGGCAGCAGATTTATGGGTGAGCCGCTTCTCGATTCAATAAAGGCAGGATTTGTCCCGGAAAAGGTGATCGACAAACGTGTACGTGAAATATTACGTGTCAGGGTGGCCATCAAACCGATTCCCGCGGACCAGGCCAACAAAGAGGTAACTTCTAAACCTGAACAGCAGAAAATAGCCTATGATGTTGCCTGTAAATCAATTGTCATGCTAAAAAATGATGGTATACTGCCCCTCGATCTTGGTAAAAAACCTATGATTGCCGTTATTGGGGCCAATGCAACCCAGACAATGGGTCTTGGTGGTATGGGAGCAGGTGTGAAGACTTTATATGAGGTCACTCCTCTGGAGGGTTTGAAAAACAGGATCGGTGATAAAGCTGAGATCATTTTTGCCCAGGGATATATACCTGAAGTCTTCGATTTTGCAAGTATGTTCCGCAGGAGAACCCCTGAGGAACGTGCAAAGGAGGCACGTGAAAAGGAACTTATGATAAGTAAGCTCACAAAAGAGGCACTGGATATAGCAAAAAAAGCTGATCTTGTACTCTTTATCGGTGGCGATAACCGTGCGGTTGAAACTGAAGGTAGTGACAGGAGAGATATAAAATTACCATCAGGCCAGGACGTGCTGATAAGCAAAATAGCTGAAGTAAATCCTGAGATTGTAACTGTTCTTGCCAGCGGTGCACCAAACGACCTTAACGTTGTTGAACTTATTTCTAAGGCAATTTTAATTTCCTGGTTTAATGGCACTGAAGGCGGCAATGCCCTTGCCGATGTTCTCCTTGGAAATATCTCACCCAGTGGACGCTTACCATTTACACTGCCTGTTAAGCTTGAGGATTCACCGGCATTTGCCCTTGATAATTATTCACCGGGACCCAGCAGGAGAGATATATTTGCAGGTGTTGTTGCAGAAAGCGATGCCGCCGGGAATACACAAAAAACAGAAGAAGAACAAGATGTTAAAGATCCGAATGATGCATATTATTCTGAGGAATCGCTCGTGGGATACCGCTGGTATGATACAAAGAATATACCGGTAATGTACCCATTTGGCCATGGGCTTACATATACCACTTTTGAATATTCTTCATTAACAACCGATAAGGAAAAATATGGAAAGAGTGATATTATATCAGTATCGTTTGAACTTAAAAATACCGGTTCTGTAGCAGCTGAAGAAGTAGTACAGGCATATGTACATCGTATCAATCCTTCAGTGGAATGGCCATATAAGGAGCTGAAAGCATTCTCGCGTGTTATTCTTGAAACAGGTGAAAGTAAAAACGTAACACTTGAGATCCCGGTTAAGGATCTTCAATACTGGAATGAAGAAATACATAACTGGGACGATGATCCCTGTGATATTGAGTTACTCGTTGGTGCTTCGGCGGGGGATATAAAGCTCAAAAAGGAGGTATTGATAAAATAGGTTGCTTGAAATAAAATGGCACGATAACATATCCGCGCCAGCGGAATCAGCATAAAGATTTATTCAATTGATTAAATTTGAATAAAAAATGTTTGTAATGAAACTTTTTAATAATCCTGAAAATAAAAAGCACCGTCAATCAATACTATTCCTGGTATTCTTCATCTTCTTACCGGTATATATGAATGCCCAGACAGAGGTGATGGCATGGGGAAATATTACGGGTATCAGGATTGATGGTCAGCTTATGGAATTCGAGTCAAGCCTGAGGGTTGCCGGCAGGGAATGGACTGCTGTTAATGCAACTGGAAAAGAAAGACAACGCCCCAGGTACGACCGTGAAGGTGATACACAAACGGTCACAACCGAGGTTGGCAGTGTGAAATTCCTTCAAGTCGTTAATGGAACAGCAGAAATCATACTACTTCCAGCCAGCTTCACCACCCTTATTGGCAAATAAAGCAATGTAATATTAATCATAATCAGGTATGAAGACTATCTTACAATTTTCACTATTAGCACTTGCTGTCACATTTAGCTCCTGTAATAATCAATCGCACGACTACCTGGAGCCTGTAAACCCCGCCGCCTCACAAAAGGCTAAAAACCTGTATTACTTCATCCAGGATATCAAGGGTAAATACACTCTTTCGGGACAGCATAATTTTTGTGGCAAGGGATCAGAATATACTGACCAGCTTGAAAAGCTTACCGGTAAAAAAGCTGTAATCTGGGGCTCCGATTTTAGCTTCTGTGCTGAAGGGGAGGATGCCATGCGTTACCAGCATTGCGGTCCGGCAAACCTGCCTGCTTTCTCAATGGAAGCCTTCAGGAGAAGGGCAGATACAACTAGTGGCTTTCATCCTCGTGGGCCTGAATTTCTCGATATTACTCTCGAAGAGGCACGAAATCTGATGGTTGAAGAGATCAAAAAACGTTATACGGAGGGACATATTATAACACTTATGTGGCATGGGTGCTATCCTACTGAGGGTGACTGTTGTAACGGTGCCTCAATCTGGGCCATGGAAAACCGTCCGTCACCTGAAAAGTGGGATGAGCTTGTAACGGAGGGAACTGAACTGAACACAGCATGGAAGGAGGGGGCTGACAAGATAGCCGGTTACCTAAAACAGCTGCAGGATGCTGATATACCTGTTCTCTGGCGGCCTTACCACGAGATGAACGGTGTCTGGTTCTGGTGGTGCAATCATAGAGGCGACCAGGGATTCAAACGACTCTGGATAATGATGTACGACTATTTCACGAATCATCATAAGCTGAATAACCTGATCTGGGTATGGAATACCAATGCACCCCGTGACATACCAAACGATGAAGCCTGGCCCTATGAATGGTTTTATCCCGGAGACGAGTACGTTGATATACTGGCAGCCGACGTTTACAGGAAAGATTATAAGCAATCACACCATGATGAGCTGGTTGCACTTGGAAAAGGAAAACCAATTGCCCTGGGCGAGGTGGGAGAGATCCCTACGACAGAAATACTTCAGCAACAGCCTCAATGGACATGGTACATGCCCTGGGGATGGATACTTTTCATGGCTAATAAACCTGATGATATAAAGAGCTTGATGGATTCACAGCAGGTACTGACACTCGAGGAGATTGTTCGGGACAGGAAGGGGAGGTATTCTATTGCTGACGCCGATTTATAATCGGGGCCAAAAATGAAGGCACGGATTACGCTTTGCTAACCGAGGAACGCTTTAGTGGGAGGGGCCAGGGGGGTGTATGAACGAAATAACATCCCTCCGACCCCCTTCGAAGGGGGAGAAAATGGAGCAACTTGCAACATGTAATACAAAATATAAAACTTATTACTTATGTCCAGACTACTAATTACATCCGCACTGATCCTGGTGATCATCTCCTCCTGCCGGAATTCAGGAGAACAGCAAAACAGGAACGATCTGCTTCCAGTTGCAGATGAGATGCAAAAAATTCTTATGGAGAACATGATGCCGCAGTGGTATCCACGGGTTATCGACAATGAATATGGAGGTTACCTGAGCGATTTTGACTATAAATGGGAGATGACCGACCAGCAGAATAAAATGATCGTCACACAGGCCAGGCATGTATGGACATGTTCAAAGATGAGAGCCTTTACAGGTGATAATACATACCTTGAATATGCCACACATGGTTATCACTTTCTTAGAGATGTGATGTGGGATCAGGAGTATGGAGGTTTCTTTAACCTGGTAACCCGTGAAGGAGATCCGGTTAATGAGGGTAATTTTCCACGGATTCCAAAGAATGCTTATGGAAATGCATTTGGGATCTATGCGCTGGCTGCATATTACAGGGAGAGCAGGAATCCAGAGGCACTTGAAATGGCAAAAAAGGCATTTAACTGGCTTGAAAAGGGAAGCCATGATCCTGTTTACGGCGGGTATTTCCAGTTCCTCGACCAGGATGGAACCCCTGTGAAGGAAGGAATGCGGATGATACCCCCGAAAGACCAGAACAGTTCCATACATATTATGGAGGCTTTGACAGAATTGTACCATGTCTGGCCGGATGAACTTGTTCGTGAACGACTCAATGAGATGTTCCACCTTATCAGGGATGTGATCATCAATGACAGAGGATCTCTGCAATTGTATCTTACTGAGGACCTTAAGCCTGTTTTACTTGGTGATTCCTCAAAACAGGTACACCAGCGGATCTATTTTCTTGATCATATGTCGTTCGGGCATGATGTGGAAACTGCCTACCTTCTGATGGAAGCCGCTGAGGCCCTGGGTATAGAGGACGAAAAGACATCGCTAATATGTAAAAAAATGGTTGACAATGCAATGATCAACGGTTGGGATACCACTTCAGCAGGTGTATACGATGCAGGTTATTTTTATAAAGGTGAAGATAAAGTAACCATTTTGCGCGATACAAAAAACTGGTGGGCACAGGCTGAAACAATGAATACATTACTTATAATGTCAGAACTTTATCCGGATGATCCTCTTAATTACAAAAAGAGATTTTTCGACCAGTGGAAATTTATCAACGACTATTTGATTGATCATGAATATGGTGGCTGGTATTCCGGATCCATCGATAAGGAACCCCGTGCAAAGGAGGATAAGAAATCCCAGATATGGAAAGGAGACTATCATACTGCACGGTCGCTGATTAATTGCATTGAGCGGATAAGAAAGACTAACTAACCCATCCTCCGGTATTTTTGAAAATTTAAAATATTCACATTATGAAAAGGATCTGGTCTGTTTTTACGGCAATTTTATTTTTAACTCGCACATTTTCGCAGCAGGCAGGTTTTATACTCAACGAACAGGAGTATTTCGAAAATGGCGGGGTTAATGTAATGGCTTTCCAGGATATTTATCCGGAAGGACACCAGGGCGGAGTCGCCATCATCATGCATGGAAAGAGGATAGCCACAAATGGCGATATAAGACTCGATGAAACACCGGGCCAGTGGCAGCCAATTCCAAAACAGAAGAAAAGGATTGTTGATAATACGGGTAATATGATAACAGCATATCTTACCTATCCTGATTCGGCAATTAACCGCAAAGGATTCAATCCTGTTATATATCCCGACCTCTATTTCAACTATACGGTTACAACACAGGCAGAGGGCGGATCGATAATAGTCACTGTTAACCTTGACAGGCCTGTTCCTCAGGAGTTTATCGGTAAAGTGGGATTTAATATGGAACTTTTTCCGGGGGCATTGTTCGGCAAAACCTGGATCATGGATGACCAGTCAGGTATTTTTCCCCGCCAGGCAAACGGTCCGGGAATGAATGATAAAAACGGTGAACTGGTTGCAGCCCAACCAATGGCGCAGGGCAGGGAGCTTGTTGTTGCCCCGGAGGATGATCATCTGAGACTTAAGATATCTTCAAAGACAGGCGAGCTGCAGCTTATCGACGGGCGTTATACCCATAACAACGGCTGGTTTGTTGTCCGGTCACTGGTACCCGAAAATGAAGTAAATAATGTAATTGAATGGAGGATTACTCCAAATGTTGTGGATGGATGGATGGCTGATCCGGTAATTCATGTTTCACAGATCGGTTATCGTCCTGAACAACAGAAATTTGCCTATATTGAAATTGATAAGAACGATACCCGAAGAGATAATATTGAACTTGTAAAAGTCAATACAGATGGGAATTATCAGGCTGTAAAAACCAGCAGCCCTGTGGAATGGGGGAGATTCCTTCGTTATGACTACCTGGAGTTTGACTTTACTTCAGTCGCTGAACCGGGAATATACCTGGTGAAATACGCGGATCAGCAGTCACAGCCTTTCCGCATTGCAGCCGATATATATAAACGTAATGTATGGCAGCCCACTCTTGAATATTTTCTGCCGGTACAGATGTGCCATATGCGTGTAAATGAAAAATACCGTGTGTGGCATGGTCTCTGCCACATGGATGATGCACTTATGGCACCGGTAAATCATAACCATTTTGATGGATATATCCAGGGGGGATCTACACTCACTGAGTATGAACCTGGAGAACATGTGCCCGGTATAAATATCGGGGGCTGGCACGATGCCGGTGACTATGATCTGAGGGTCGAATCACAGAGCAGTGAGGTTTATATCCTGACACAGGCTTATGAGGAATTCAATATTGATTATGATGAAACTTCAGTTGATCAGCATACCAGGATAGTAGAGATCCACCAACCAGACGGAAAACCGGATATCCTTCAGCAGATAGAACATGGTGCACTTTCGGTTGTGGGAGGGTACAATAACCTTGGGAGATTATACAGGGGTATTATATGTCCGACACTAAGGCAGTATGTACTTCTTGGTGACGGAAGTACCATGACCGACGGATTTCCAGGAGCTCCTTCGCCTGCTGACGACAGGTGGGTATTTACCGAGGATAATCCCGGCAGGGAACTCACAACCGCTGCACACCTGGCAGCTGCGTCAAGGGTATTGAAAGGTTTCAATGACACCCTTGCCCTACAGTGCCTTGAAATTGCTGAGGCAATCTATAATCTTGACAGACCAGTAGCCGGGCGTGCAATTACTTCAAAAATACATGCCGCTGTGGAGCTCTTCATGACAACCGGTAATAGTATATATAAGGATTATATAATTAGTAATGAGTTAGTTATTGAAAGAAATTTCAGGAGTATCGGATGGCTTGTCGGACCAGCTTTGAAAAAAATCAACAATGATGCTCTTACAAAAACGCTGACAAAAGCTGCTGAACAATTTTCTGCTGAAATAATCAGGCAGGGAGATGAAACACCTTTCGGAGTTCCATACCGTCCCTATATATGGGGAGCAGGCTGGGATATTCAGAGTTTCGGAGTAAGACAATATTTCCTTTATAAAGCATTCCCCGAAATTTTCCCAACTGATTATATCTTTAATGCGCTAAATTTCATTCTGGGTGTTCACCCGGGGGTCAATACCTCGTCCTTTGCATCAGGAGTCGGTGCCAGGTCAACAACCGTGGCGTATGGTGTGAACAGGGCAGACTGGTCATATATACCCGGTGGGGTTGCTTCAGGAACGGCACTGATACGTCCTGATTTCCCGGAACTGCTTGACTGGCCTTTCTTTTGGCAGCAGCAGGAATATGTTATGGGAGGCGGGGCAACAAACTTTATGTTCCTGGTACTTGCCACTGATAATCTACTAGATAATAAATAGCATCATTGTAAAATGATATAATACCCCATAGCACCAGAATATTTTATGGAAAAGAGACTGAAAATAGGTATCCTGCGTGAAACCAAAAATCCTCCTGACAGGAGAGTGGCACTGACACCTCCACATATTACAGAGCTTGAAGAACAGTATCCGGAAGTTGAGTTCATTGTACAGCCAAGCGATATAAGATGTTATTCGGATGAGGAATATGAATACCTTGGAATACCGCTTAAGGAGGACCTCCGTGAGTGTGATATACTGATGGGGATAAAGGAGGTTGATAAGAGGACCTTTATTGATGGAAAAACATATCTTTTCTTTGCACATGTTGGAAAGAAACAACCGTATAACAGGGATATGTTCAGGGAAATGAGTGAAAAGAAGATACGTCTTATTGATTATGAATACCTTACTACTGATACTGGGGCCAGGGAGGTTGCATTTGGCAGGTATGCTGGTATTGTCGGAGCGTATAACGGGCTAAGAGCCAGAGGTATAAAAACCAACAGGTTCCGGTTGAAACCGGCATACCAGTGTCATGATCTTGAAGAGATGTGGGCAGGTTTACGACTGTTTGAACTTATTGCCGGACTGAAAGTACTGGTAACGGGAGGAGGCCGGGTAGCTAGTGGTGCAATGGAGACATTAAGTGTATGCAACCTGGTACAGGTTAATACTCAGGATTTTTTAAACCGTGATTTTGATATTCCTGTTGTATGCCAGATAGGTCCTGAAGATTATGTCAGACATAAAGACGGAAAGAAATTCATTTTCAACCATTTTATTGAGCACCCTGAAGAATATGAATCTGTGTTTCTCCCATTTACAAAGGTTACGGATATTCTTATTGCAGGACATTACTGGGACCCGCGGTCACCTGCCTTCTTTACAAAGGATGATATGAAACAGCCTGGGTTCAGAATCTCAATAATAGCAGATATCAGCTGTGATATCAACGGACCCATACCATCTACAATAAGGGTAACGACAATCTCAGATCCTTTCTTTGGATATAATCCACAACTTGAAAAAGAGGAACCGGCATTTACCAGTCCTTCAAATATTACAGTTATGGCGGTCGATAACCTGCCTGGCGAGTTGCCCAGGGATGCATCACACGATTTTGGTAAACAGCTGATGAATAATGTTTTACATGATTTGCTAAACAACAATGAAACTTCAATGCTTGAGCGGGCAACAATCCTGAACGATGGAATGCTAACGGTTACATTCAATTATCTGGAAGATTATCTGAAAGGAAAATAAATTTGATAATACCTGAATATTTGTTGAAATTTGTTTAAGGTAATAACTTTAATAACTAACTATCACTAACATCTTGGAGGATCAATTATGTCAGACACAGAAGTCACTCAGGACAGCAGTCAACCCCAGGCCTTGATATCAGTTAATGTACCTAATATGGCCAGGTACATGAATTTAATAGGATTACTGGAAATCATTGGCGGAGCATTATACTGTATTACCATCATCGGAGCCATTATTGGTATACCGGTGATCTTTATGGGCATCAGATTAAGGGAAGCAGCCGAAGGATTTAAGAAGTACCTTACATCTGATTCAAAAGAGGATCTGAGTTTTGCCATTGAAAGACAAACCAAGTCCTTTTTTATCCAGTTTGTGCTTGCCATCATATCACTTGCTCTTTTAGGTCTATATATAATAATACTGATCATAATTCTTGCTGCAGCAGGATTTTGAATTATAAAGACTGTAAATGGCACGGATTGCAACCGAACACTGCTTCAGCAGTGTGAGCTCGGCGAAACCAACCGACCGAAGGGAGCTCGCTGAAAGCAAATTCGCGCCAGCAGAAGCCAGCAGAATCTGGAATCTGGAATCTTAAATTTGGAATTGTCAATCTTCCGGGTTTTACTATTTTTATAGTTTGTATCAGCATCTATGAAGATAATAATTCTCGGAACTGCTCATCCTTACCGTGGAGGCCTGGCATCATATAATGAGCGGCTTGCCGGGCAATTTATATCCGAAGGTCATGAAGTAAAAATATTGACATTCACTATGCAGTATCCGGGATTTCTGTTTCCTGGAAAAACTCAATATACTGATAGTCCTGCCCCACCCGGTATTGATATTTCGAGGGTTCTGAATTCAATAAATCTTTTCAACTGGATCAGAACAGGATACAGGGTAAGGAAAGAAAAACCCGATATTCTGATTATTAAATACTGGCATCCCTTCATGTCCCCCTGCTTTGGTACTGTTGCAAGGATAGCAGGTAAAAAGAAAAGGAAAAAGAGTAAAACAGGGGTTATCTGTATTTTCGATAATGTTATTCCCCACGAAAAGAGTATTATTGACAGGATGCTTACCGGTTACTTCGTTAAAAGTATTGATGGTGCAGTAGTTATGTCGAAAAGTGTCGGTGATGATCTTAAGAGTTTCAGGATCAATATTCCGGTAGCCTTCAATCCTCATCCCCTGTACGACAATTATGGTGCACTGATTGCCCGTGAGGAAGCTTTACAGAATCTGAACCTTGATCCTGGATTTTCGTATTTCCTGTTCTTCGGATTTATACGATCATATAAGGGGCTGGATCTTTTGCTGGAAGCATTTGCTGATGATCGTTTCCGTAACCGCGGCTGTAAATTAATAATCGCAGGTGAATTCTACGAAAGCGATACTCCATATAAAGCAATCATTAAAAAACATGGTATAGCAGATGACATAATACTTCATGACCGTTTTATAGAGGAAGAAGAGGTTGTGTCATTTTTCAGCGCAGCTGATCTTGTAGTCCAGCCCTATCGCAGCGCCACCCAGAGCGGTGTGACCCAGATAGCATATCATTTTGAGAAACCTATGCTTGTAACTGATGTGGGAGGATTAAGTGAAATAGTTATTGATGGTAAATCAGGTTATGTCGTATCTCCCGATCCGCAAAAGATAGCCGATGCTATGGATGATTTCTTAACAAATAAAAGAGGTGGATTTTTTAACAAAGGAGTAAAAGAAGAAAAAGCTAAATTTACCTGGGATAAAATGACAGGGACAATAATAAAAATTATTGAAAGAATATATAATTAATATAAAATAGATGAAGTGGTCAGGGTACTGGGTACTAGGTACTGGGTTCTGGGTCTTTCAACCAGGACCCAGCAACCAGGACCCAGCAACCAGGACCCAGTAACCAGGACCTAGCAACCAGAATCATGATCTACAGAAGCAAAGCTCCGTTAAGACTGGGACTCGCAGGAGGAGGGACAGATGTTTCACCGTATGCCGACCTGTATGGAGGTGCAGTCCTGAATGCAACAATCGATCAGTATGCATACTGTACAATTGAAGAGACAAATTCCGGATCGATAATAATCAACGCTGCCGACCTGAATCTGAAAAAGAGATATTCTTCACAACCCAGGCTTCCAGTGGATGGCACGCTTGATCTTCATAAAGGGGTATATAACAGGATTATACGTGACTTCAGTATCACAGAACCGCTCTCTTTCAAAATTACCACCTTTTGCGATGCCCCTCCGGGGAGCGGACTGGGTTCCTCATCGACAATGGTTGTAGCTATCCTTAAAGCATTTGCAGAATGGCTTAACCTGCCGCTTGGTGATTATGACATGGCCAACCTGGCCTGCCAGATAGAGAGAAATGACCTGGGATTACGTGGCGGCAGACAGGACCAGTATGCGGCGACATTTGGTGGTTTTAACTTTATAGAGTTTTATAAGGATGAGAGGGTGGTTGTTAACCCGTTACGAATAAAACAGTGGATTACTGATGAACTTGAAGTATCAATGATACTCTTTTATACCGGCGCATCAAGGTCATCAGACAAAATAATAATGGAACAGCAATCAAATACACTGAAGGGAAAGAAACACCCGCTCGAAGCTACACACCGGATAAAAAGGAATTCATACCTGATGAAAGACTATCTTCTTAAGGGAGATATAATTAAGTTTGCTAAAGAGCTTGGAAGAGAGTGGGAGAACAAAAAGAAAATGGCAGCATCAATTACAAATAAGAATATTGAAAAAATATATGAAGCTGCTATTAATTCAGGTGCCTATGGTGGAAAGGTGTCAGGTGCCGGAGGAGGAGGTTTTATGTTTTTTACCATCGACCCGGTAAGAAGACACGAACTAATAAATACACTGAACAGGTTCAGTGGGAAAGTAGTGAACTTTCATTTCAGTGAAAACGGCTGCCAGGGATGGAAGATAGGGTGAAAGTCAGAAGTCAGAAGTCAGAAGTCAGAAGTCAGAAGTCAGAAAAAAAATTATAGATGAAGGAAAAAATAATAAATCAGATAAAAGAATCAGTTGATCTTGAGCAGAAGCTTATGGAATCAACAGAAATTATTTCAGGAATTGAAAACTCAGCTAAAGCAATAATATCGGCTTTCAGGAATAAGAATAAGCTACTGCTTGCAGGTAATGGAGGCAGTGCAGCTGAAGCCCAGCATATTGCAGCTGAATTCGTTAACCGTTTCGGCTTTGACCGTCCTGCTTTGCCAGCCATAGCACTTTCAACTGATACTTCTGTATTGACATCAATAAGTAACGATTCGGGATTCGAAAAGATTTTTTCGCGACAGGTTAAAGCCCTGGGTACTGAAGGTGATATATTTATTGGAATATCCACATCAGGTACCTCTGAAAACATAATAAGAGCTTTCCATACATGCAGAGATAAGAAAATTGTTACTATCGGACTTACAGGTATTTTTGGTGGACCGATGAAGGATCTGTGTGATATCTGCATAAAAGTCCAGTCTGATAAGACACCCCGTATTCAGGAAGCACATAATCTTATAGGTCATGTTATTTGTAGTCTGGTTGAGGAGGAGCTGTTCAGCCAGAATAAACCTGTAAAGTGATGGAAGTAATAATACTTGCAGGAGGGATGGGGAAACGTCTCAGAAAGAGCGTCCCGGATATCCCCAAACCAATGGCTCCTGTAAATGATAAGCCTTTTCTTTTTTACCTCCTTAAATGGTTGAAAAAATACCATGTTGAGAAGATTGTACTTTCTACCGGTTATAAACATGAATCATTATTCGAATATTTTGGGAATTTATTCGAAAATATTCCATTAATATATATCAGAGAAGAAAAGCCGTTAGGTACAGGAGGTGCCGTGGTAAAAACAATTGTAGAAACAACGGGAAGTGATATACTGATTGTTAATGGTGATACATGGTTTCCTATAAACCTTGAAATGTTTTATGATACACATTCCGATCATAATAATATCATTACAATTGCATTGAAGAGAATGGAAGATTTTTCACGGTATGGAACAGTTGAAATAATCGGAGATATGGTAATGAAATTCCATGAAAAAAAATTCTGTTCCCATGGATATATAAATGGGGGAATATATCTGTTTAACAGGAAATACTTCAGATCAAGAGAGTTTCCTGAGGTATTTTCCCTGGAGGAAGAAATTCTGTCTAAAGAGGCAGGAACATCTGCACTAAAAGCAATAGTTTATGATGATCCTTTTCTTGACATAGGGATTCCTGAGGACTATTACAAGGCAGGTAATATATTGAAAAACAGTTAAAAAAGTAATATGAACAGGGCACTATTCCTGGATCGTGATGGAGTTATAAATGTTGACAAGGGTTATGTTTACCTTAAAGAACAGTTTGAATTTACCTCTGGTATATTTGACCTCTGCCGGAAATATGATTCTGAAGGGTATAAAATTATTGTCATTACGAACCAGGCTGGAATAGCGAAGGGATTTTATACTGAGGAGGATTTCAGAAATATTACGGATTGGATGATCGGGCAGTTCAGCAAGGAGGGTATAAATATTGCTAAAGTATATCATTGTCCGCACCACCCTGATATCGGAGGGCCTTGTGAATGTCGTAAACCAAATCCGGGAATGCTTTTAAAAGCTGTTAAGGAATTTAATCTTGATATTACAAAATGTGTTCTGATAGGAGATATGGAAACAGATATTGAAGCGGGAAGACGAGCCGGAATTCCTGAAGCAAACCTGATATTTTTTGAATCCAACTGACCCCCCAACCCCCCCTGAAATCTTCTATGACCCCCCAACCCCCCCTGAAATC
>CAZDOM010000078.1:0-14612 GCA_964507015.1 uncultured Rikenellaceae bacterium
GGGATAAACCATGGAATGTTCTTTTCATGCATTAGGTTACCTATTGCCCTTATCAGCCATGTAAAGTTACCCATGCTCAGGACCATTATACGTTCACCGAATTCCTTCCTGAATCCTTCAGGTAGGTCAATCTTTTGTACTTTTGCATCTTTCCAGAGCTGGCAGATCATCAGGAAGCTTATGAACTGCATGCCGCGCTCAATGGTTTTGAATATCTGGTCAAGGCGCATCCTGTCGAGCTGACGCATTGATGCAGAGAATAATCTCCGTAGTTCAACACCTATTGGCCATGGGAAGTTCCTGATTATCATATCTCCCAACAGACGTGGATCGAGAGTCTCTTCTTCCTCATCTTCGTCGATGATCAGCATTTTCTGCATTGAAGGTTTATATTTCAGCATCTCCTGAAATACTTTCTGTATAAGAAGTTCATTGGTTACTGCCATAATACATGGTATTAAGTACAAAAAAGTTAAAATACTACAAATTGGGGATATAAGCAAATTATAGATAAAAAGGTACAATCCACCTTCGGCGGAGAACCGGTACGATTGTGCAATTATGCCGTTGAGCCTTTGTGCCTTTACGCCGTTTAATACCCTGCCGCTTGTCCGTCCTTGCGTGATTCTGAGGCTCCATACCACACTTTATTGACATCGTCCCACATAATAGCCTGGTAACCGCCATAACCTCCCAGGTCCCATTGAATTGTATGTCCCATGCTCATAAGCTTCTGGATCACCTCTGTCCGGAAGCCACTTTCAAGATGCAGGATACCTCCATCTGTCATCTGTTCTCCTGTTGGCTCTGAAGAGCCTGTATGGTATATCCTTGGAGCATCACCGGCCTCCTGAAGATTCATCTTAAAATCGATAAGATTAATTACTATCTGGGCATGCCCCTGGGGCTGCATATCACCACCCATAACACCAAAGCTGATCCATGGTTTGCCATCTTTTGTGATAAAACCGGGAATAATTGTATGGAACGGTCTTTTACCGGGTGCATACATGTTAGCATGTCCCTGGGCGAGGCTGAACATTTCACCCCGGTCCTGGAGAATAAAACCCAAACCTGTTGGGCACATTCCCGATCCCATTCCACGGTAGTTGCTCTGGATAAGTGAGACCATGTTACCGTATTTATCTGCCACGGTAAGATAAATTGTATTTCCTGTTTCAATCACACCTGCATCATATACCCTGGCAGCTCGTTCAGGATGAATAAGCTTACGTCTTTCAGCAGCATATTTTTTTGAGATAAGCTGGTCGACCGGTACATTTATAAATAGCGGATCGGCATAGTATCTCGCGCGGTCCTCAAAAGCCAATTTCTTTGCTTCGGTAAAATAATGTATGTATTCGGTTGATCCAAAGCCCATTGCGGTAATATTATATCCTTCAAGGATATTCAATATCTGCAGAGCTGCAATACCCTGTCCGTTGGGTGGCAGTTCCCATACTTCATAACCGCGGTATGTTGTTTTAACAGGTTCAATCCATTGGGAATGGTGGCGTGCCAGGTCATCATTTGTCAGGAAACCACCCTGTTTCTTCATAAATGATGCTATGTCACGTGCAATGCTGCCTCTGTAAAATTCATTACGTCCGCCTTTAACAATTTTTTCAAGAGTATTTGCAAGCAGAGGATTTTTGAATATCTCACCTTTTGAAGGAGTTTTACCATCAGGCATATATACCTCTTTGATATTTGGGTACTCTTGAAGAACTTCTGCATTTCTTTCGAGGTAATATGCTATAACTTCTGTTACAGGAAATCCTTCGCGGGCATAATTTATTGCAGGCTGAAGTATATCTTTCATGGGGAGACGGCCGAACATATCGTGCATCTCATACCATCCATCTACACATCCCGGAACTGATACAGGCAATGGTCCACGTGAAGGGATGAACTCATAGCCATTCTCCTTGAAATATTCAAGTTTCAGTGATCTTGGTGATCTTCCGCTTGCATTAAGTCCATAGAGCTTATTTTTGTCAGCACTCCAGATAATTGCAAAAAGATCACCGCCTATGCCGCAACCTGTAGGTTCAACAAGTCCAAGTACCGCATTCGCCGCAATGGCGGCGTCAATGGCATTACCACCCTTTTTAAGTATATCAAGAGCGACCTGTGTGGCTAATGGCTGGCTTGTAGCTGCCATACCGTTACGGGCTATGACTTCAGACCGTGTAGCAAAATCGTGCCCTGTGATCCTATCCTGTGACATTAGTGTTACCGGAAATGCCAAAATTATGAAAAATGTGAAAAGTACTTTCATTTTGTATCCTTTTATAATACAAAGGTACAAAACTGAGACTATTTTGCCATTGCTATCTTTTTTAATTCAGGTGGCATCTTTTCAATTGCATATCTTAAAGAAGTTCTCGGCATTGTATCCTTCTTCTTCATGACATAATCAAAAACCTCTTTCTGATATACCTGGCTTGCAGCCTTCAGCATCCATCCATATCCTTTTTGAACCATGTCATCAGGGTCAGCATGCAGGATACCGGCAATTTCGAATATATCATTGAGGAAAAGTCCTTTGCGGGCCGGGACAATCAGTGAGACAGCTGCACCTCGCTTGACCCAGCGGTTTTTCGACAAGGCCCATCTCTTCAGCTCTTTAAGATACGCTGGATACATTTCGATAAATGTTCCAACTGTATGATTGCAGAATGTATCGCACGCAGCCCAGTTGGTAACATATTTATTGACCCATCGTTCGAATACTACAAAATCATCAGGTATATATTGCTTTCTTACATTGTATGACCACATACATGCAATACCTGCTTCTTCCATGTATCCTGATTGCCATAATTTCTCACATAATGAGAAGATATTGGTTTTGGATTTGTTTGGTATTGTCTTATAGTAAGACTTGCTGATCTGCTCCACATTAGCTGATTTCAGCCCGTAGATCTTTACGTTCTCCTTAAAGTATTTTTCTCCCTGGAGCCTGGTTTTTTCATCAGCTTTCCGGATGAGTTCGGTTCTGATATTATTTACGATAGTGTCCATAATCTTAGTGTTTATTATTTATTGATTCTGGCTTTGTCGAGCTCCGCTTCGCTCCGGTTCTTCATTTGCCCCTTATCCAGAGGGTGCGAAAAAATCAATTTCTCCCTTTTGGGATGGGGTAAAAAATTGATTTTTGAGCATCGTATAATTTCCTTAAAAATAATGATCTTTACATATCTTTTTGATATTTAATTTTTAATTGAATAAATATTATGATTATGAAGAAAAGGATTACTGCTTTAGCGATTATATTTTTTGCATTTGCTACTTTATATGCCCAGCTGCCAGATGCAATAAAATGGCATAAATATGAACTGATTTTTCAAAGCTCTGTCTCTTACGAAAATCCTATTCAGGATGTCAGGACCTTTGAAGTGACCTTTACATCGCCCACCGGCATTGAGAAAACTATAAACGGTTTCTGGGATGGGGGGGTGATCTGGAAAGCAAGATTCATGCCCGGGGAAGAGGGAAAATGGAGTTTTATTACCTACTGTTCAGATAAAAAGAACAAGGGTCTTCATGAAAAGGAAGGGACATTTATTTGTAATATCGAAGAGAGCGAGAAAGATATATATAAACATGGTCCCATAATAAATCCAGCCGGGACATATTACCTTACACATAAGGATGGTACTCCATTCTTCTGGCTGGCCTGCACAGCCTGGAACGGTGCAATGAAATCAACAGATGCAGAATGGGACAAATATCTACAACACAGAGTATCACATAATTATAGTGTAATACAATTTGTTACAACAGAATTCCGCGGATGTGATAAGAACAGTGAAGGATTAGTCGCTATTCAGGGAAGCGGACGTATAAGTATAAATCCGGAATTTTTTAGACGTATTGACAGGAAGATCGACAAAATAAATGAATATGGCCTTGTTGCAGCACCCGTTGTGCTATGGGCGCTTCCAGTTGCTGCAGGTAAGGAATTGAGTCCTGGTTATTACCTTCCTGACGATCAGGCAATACTGCTAGCAAAGTATATTGTTGCAAGATATGGCGGCAACCAGGTTGTATGGATACTTGGCGGTGATGGATTTTATACAGGAACCTATGAACAGAGGTGGAAGACAATAGGAAGGGCAGTATTTAATGGTAAGAACCAGGGAATAGCAACACTGCATCCCAGCGGAATGCAATGGATAGGAGAGGTTTATAAGGATGAACCATGGCTTGATATAATCGGATATCAGAGCAGTCATAGCAATTCGGAAGGAACTGTTAACTGGATCACAAAAGGCCCAATGAGTAAAATGTGGTCACACCTGCCGGCAAGACCAATCATCAACCTTGAACCAAACTATGAACAGATATTCTTCAGGATAACTGATAAAGATGTAAGGAATGCATCATACTGGAGTATATTTGCCACACCGGTTGCAGGGGTAACTTATGGGGCGAACGGTATATGGCCATGGCTCCGTGAGGGTGAAAAGATACTGAATCATGAAGATGCTGCCGGAACCTCAACCTGGGATGTGAGTATTAATTTCCCGGGATCAATTCAGATGGGATATCTCGCAGAGTTTATTAAAAGGTTTGCATGGTGGGATTTCTTTCCTGCACAGGAATTGCTGCTTGACCAGCCAGGTGATGAAACCTATAATCATTTTGTGTCTGTTTCCAAAACGACTGATAATAAAACAATTCTTGCCTATCTGCCTGTAAAGCTTACGATAAAGATCAGGAAACCTGCTGAAAAGAATTATAGTGTGCGGTGGTTTGATCCTGTTAATAATGAATACTCAAATGGAATCTGTACAGATGACGGGCTGGTTCTGACAATTACCTCACCAAAGGAAAGTGACATGGTGCTTATACTTGAGGAGATAATCCAGGTAAAGAAAATTATGCCTCCGAGCAGAAGGAATGTTATTCGGGAGAAAAACTAAATATTGATGTTTACCTAATCCTATACCTAATCTCATGTACTCACCCCCAATCACTTCTCTGTCTATAATTTACCTCACCCCAACCCCTCTCCCAGGGGAGAGGGGCTAATAATAGTAAGACAAAACATTCTTCTGGGTCGGGGGATGAGGTATTTATTTGAGGTTTTTCCAGAATTTCTCTTCCGAGAGCCTCATCCCTCTTGTTCTTTTTCTCTCAAGAAGGTAATAGTATAAAAGAAGTATTGCTCCCACGATAAATATTCCCAGTAACAGGTATTTTACAATTTCTGAAATTTCAGCTCCGGCAGCACCTGTCATTACCACAGATTCAGGAATCCCTTCAGTTAATTTATGACCAACCTCTATATTGAAAATATTCTTTATGAAAAATAGAGAAATAAATGCTGTCAAACCTGATAGCAATGGTGTTGCTATCCAGCCTATTCCTATTTCACCAAGCAGCCGGAAATTTATATTTCTGGCTCCCCTGTATAAACCTATACCGATTACACAACCTACTATTACCTGGGAACTTGATACCGGAACCAGCGGAATGGGAGGGAGGCCTATACTGATCAGGAAATTTGCCAGAGCAGATGATGAAAAGATAAACAGTACCAGTGACTGAGCCAAAACAACGACAAGTGCAGCCTCTGATGTAAGCTCAACAATATTTCCTCCAATAGTATCCATCACTCTTTTTGAGTATGTTATTATACCCACTGCAATGGCTATACCCCCAAGAAGAAAAAGTTGCTGATTTGATGATAATGAAAAGAGACCAAGGTTCAGGTCTTTGAGGTTAAATGCCGGCACAAACACACCCATAACATTTGCCATATTATTTGCTCCAAGACTATATGCACCAAATGCTCCGACTATTATCAACCCGATCTTCAGGTATGATTCAAACTTTATTAGATGTATCTGTGCAGATCTTTTAAATTTCGTTATCAGAATATATAACAATACTGAAAATAATGCTCCCAGCACCGGCCCTGATACCCATGTAATAACAATTTTCGAAAGTGTACCTGAATCAGTTATATTCCCGGTAAATAAATTCCATCCGATAATAGCTCCCACGATTGCCTGTGTTGTTGATACAGGCAGTGAGAACTTTGTCATGGCATAGACAGTTAATGAGGCTGCCAGAGCCAGGGTAAATGATCCTCCTATGGCATTTACACTACCCAGTTTCCCAAGCGTATCAGATGTTCCTGCCCCCTGGATAACAGCCCCAAGGATAACAGCTATTGATGCAATTATTGCAGCTCTTCTGAAAGTTATCAATCTGGAACCTACAGCAGATCCGAAGATATTAGAGGCGTCATTGGCACCTAATGACCATCCCAGGAAAAGGCCGCTTGTAAGGAAGAGCAGAATCATGTTGGATGTTGCAGGTTATATTATTATTTTAATAGCCATTCTCGAAAGCAGATCAGCAGCCTTTTGGGCCAGGTCGGAAATATTTTCAATATGATGTATAATATACCTCAGGTGTGCTTTGTGAGCAAGATCTATTTCATTCATTTCCTGGAAAATACGTTTCTTTGTAATGAATGAAATCTTGTCAGTTTCGGTTTCAAAGTAATAAACCTTCAGCAGTTTTTCCCTGACCGTATGAGGCGCTGTAAAGTAGGCTCTGGCTGCAGGTATTAGCTCTTCGGCTGCATTTGCTGATGTATGTGCAAGACTGATAATCTCCTTGTTCAGTGATTCAGGTATCTCGGGCATCTCTATAATAAATTCATTAAGAGATTTCTTGATTGTATCAATTATCTCATCAATTTCGTTCAGAAGCCTGGTTACATCCGATCTGTGCTGTGGCAGAATAGAATATGTAATCATATCATTTTCAATCGATCGTTGTAACTTGTCTGCGTTACTCTCCAGAATATCTACTTTATCAAGATGCCGCATAAAAGCATCCATGTCTTTTTCGATATATGATTTAACTCCTTCCCTGAAGACCAGTAATCCTATTTCAATATTGTCGAAAAACTCACTTATCTTCAGTATCAATTCTTTCGTTGTTCTTTTGAATACAGCCATATTGATAATCTATTATTGATGATTTACTATTGATTATTGGAATAAATTTAAAGGTAATTGATTTATGCTTAATTGAATATATTATAAATAGAAATTCAGAATTCGATAATTTTCTCTACCCGGCAATTCCTGAGATATTGTTTCAGGATGATCTGGATATCCCGGTTATCGGGAGCAGGTTTAATACAATCATGTAATGCGGAGAGGCCGAACCCAATATCATTAACATTGAAATAACCATATCCTGCATATTTCCCGTTTAAAATCTTTACAGCACATTTCTCTTCATTATCACGTCCGGAATCGATAATAAAAAAGTTACGTCGTGAGAATACAAATTCATCAGCAGCCTTAAGTGCACGTTCGTTATAATCTTCCGGTGATTCATTGCCACAGCATGCTCCTTTACATATGCTTACGTGGTACTGAAAGCAGGCACCCTCTGTCTCATATAATCCTGTCAGCTTTTGACACAGGTTATATGACTCAACCAGTCCTTCTAGTTTAGACTTTGCTTTTCCCCTGCTGCTGAATACCGAAAGCGGGTTTTCTCCTGAATTCGTTTGTCCGAACCTGAAGTTGAAATAGCCTTTATCATCAATAAAACTGAATATGGCCCATTGAGAGCCTGACCTCCTCTGCATACGGTTGTAATAAGGCTTGTTTTCCTTTATTTCAAATGACTCCCTGAGCAGGGCAATCAGCTCACTGCCTGTATTATCCCAGTCGATGTAAGCAATAAGATCACGCATTTCCATCGCGCGGTTAGTTGTATTGTTTGAGAGATGCGTGTTAATCCGTTGTCTTATATTCCTGCTTTTACCTATATAGATAAGATCATCATCTTCATTAAAGAAATAATATATCCCGGGTTCTTCAGGGATCATATCGATTTTGGAAATATCCAGCCGGGGATTCAATTTAGAGATCCTGGTATTCCTAATGAGATTTGATCTTTCTCCATAGATCTCTTTCTCCTTACTGAGCAACATTTCAAACAGCTTAACTGTTGCAAGTGCATCTCCGGCAGCCCTGTGCCTTCCATTGATCGATATTTTAAGATCTTTGCAAATATTACCCAGGCTGTAAGACCGATGTCCCGGAAAGAGTTTTCTGCTGAGAGATACCGTGTCAAGTATTTTTCTTCTGAAGTTGAACCCGAGTGATTTGAACTCCTCTCTTATAAATGAATAGTCGAACCTGGCATTATGTGCAACAAATGTCCTCCCTTCCGTAAACTCAACAATGGATTTTGCAATTTCATAAAAACGGGGTGCATCCTCTACCATTTCATTTGTAATTCCAGTGAGGTTAGTTATGAAGTAGGGTATGTTCCTTTCAGGATTTACCAGGGAAACAAATTCACTCGTAATTTTCTCACCATCATGGAGATAGATGGCGATTTCTGTGATCTTCTCCCTCCTTGCACTCCCGCCTGTAGTCTCTATATCTACTATTGCATACATAAACACCCGATTTACGCATACTGCGAATATAGCCAGAATTAAGGGGTATGTGGCTATTTGTTTTGTATTTTTGTCAAGTATGAAATCATACTGCCATGAATGAGTGTTACGGGAAGAAATTTATCCTCAACGGAAAGATTGAGTCGTCAGATTCTTTCAATAATTCTATGGTATACGAGGGAGACTCTGTATATGAGGTAATAAGGGTAGTCAGAGGTTTTCCAGTCTTTTTCCCGGATCATATGGAACGGTTGGAATCAAGTGCAAAATTGCAGAACAAAAAGCTTCTTACCGGTAAATCTGACCTGCGCAGAGATATTATTACCCTGGCCAGAAGTGACAGGCGAAAGGAGATCAATCTTAAGATAGTATTTAATTACAATAAGGAGATTGAGAATTATCTTGTTTATTATATAGAACCAACATACCCTTCAGCAGAACAATACAGTAAAGGAGTAAAAGGCATACTGTATCATGCTGAAAGAAAGAATCCCCGGTCAAAAGTTATTAATCACAAGCTCCGGTCTGCAATATTTCATAAACTTATTCTTGAAGGGGCTTATGAGGCACTCCTTGTGAATGAAAAGGGAGAGATAACTGAAGGAAGCAGAACAAATATTTTCTTTCTCAGAGGTGATACTCTTATTACAGCTCCCGATGAGTTGATCCTCAGTGGTATAACAAGAAAACATATCCTTGAGATATGTAAGGAAAAAAATATCAAAGTGAAGTATCAATGTGTTATGGCTGACAGAATAACCGATTATGAGGCAGTGTTTATGACCGGAACTTCACCGTTGGTATTGCCTTTTTTTTCTGTAGATGACAAATACTTTAATGTCAATAATGAGCTGATAAGTAATCTGCGTCAGCTTCAGATAATAAAGGTGGAGGAGAGTATCAGGCAGTTCAGATCGGGATAAAAATGAACGGTTATAAACAATATAAAATAGTTCTATATGGCAAATATCAGAGTACTAAAAAAAGAGATCGACAGGCAGATCTACCAGCTAATCTCGGATTGTTTTACTTTTTCAGCACTTCATCCGCAGGAGAAATCTGATAATCTTTTCAGAATATTATCCGATGCCTGCACCCTCAGGAATGATTTGATCCATAGGGTGAATAATCCTGCTGGAGAAACTGATTCAAAAATTGTAAAGGCATATTATCAGACTATCAGAAAGGACCTTACTGCAGGGATTGATAAACTTTTTGAAAGACTTAGTTCTTTATTGAAGAAGAAGTGAAATAATTGTAGATTTTAATACCGCATCCTGAGCATTTACCCTCATGGTCAAGATGCTGATGTTTTATATTGTACCCTGTTCTTTTAGTGACCATCATTCCACACCCGGGACAATATGTATTCTGGCCCTCCTGCGTATCCATATTGCCAACATAAACATAATCGAGGTATTTTGAAGCAATTGCCGCGAGATTAATCAGTGTCTCAGGATTTGTGGTTGGATCATGCCGTTTATACATAGGGAAATACCTGCTAAGGTGAAAAGGTACACTCTTACCCAGCTCTCCTGCAATCCATTCACATTCTGATTCCATTTCCTTTGAATCATCATTTTGTCCGGGGATAACAAGAGTTGTGATCTCAAGGTGCTTCCCTGACCCGGCAATTTGTTTAAGGCTTTCCTTAACCGGTTCAAGGTCGGCCCCTGTAAGCCTTTTATAGAAACTACTGTTAAAAGCTTTAAGATCAACATTGAAGGCATCAGTGAAGGAGATTATTTCTTTCAGGGGATCGCTGTTGACAAAACCATTTGTAACCATTACGGTTTTCAAACCTTTTTCCCTTGCTTCCTGTGCAACATCAGAAATGAATTCGAACCAGATGACAGGTTCGTTATATGTAAAGGCAATTCCGATGTTATTCGGTGAAGATTGCGCATCTCTGATTATCTTTTTAATTTCGGTTCCGGATGAAAAACCGGCAAGTGTTTTTTGTGAAATGGAGTAATTCTGGCAAAAATCACATCGCATGTTGCAGCCATAAGATCCTATTGAGAGAATATTTGTTCCGGGATAAAAATGATATAAAGGTTTCTTTTCTACTGGATCAAGGGCATATCCGGAAATAACTCCATAGGTAAGCAATTCAATTTTCTCTCCTTCATTCTTCCTTACACCACAAATACCAACACTTCCTGTTTTAAGTTTACAGTTATGCGGACACAGAAGACATTCAATTTTATCACCTGTTTTTTTGAAGAGAGAATTCATTACAGAAAACCTTTGATACAAAATTACATATATTTGGAGTAAGGTAATTGAATATTTTTCTTTATACAGGAGACCTTAATTGTTAAATGAGTAATAATCAGTCAAATGAGATCGATTAGTATCAGGTTAGTTATCTTATTACTAATTCTTTACGGCTGTAGTTCTGAAAATAGCATAAAGAATAGGGAAAACGGATGGCAGGCATCGCCGGAAACAGTAAAACAACTATCAGAGAGGCAGCCATCAGTAAACTACTATGAATCAAAGGTGCCGGAATATACATTACCAGATCCACTTAATTCTCTGAAGGGTAAAAGAATCAGATCTGAGAAAATGTGGAGGGAATCCAGGAGAAGAGAGATAATTGAACTTTTCCGGGAGAATGTTTTTGGAAGGATTCCGGAGACCGGTTACACAAAGTCGTTTTCAGTAGTTAATATTGACACGAAAGCAATGGATGGTTCTGCCATACTGAAACAGGTGGATATAATCATTGGTTCAGGCGGAGATTCGCTCGTTATTCATCTTTCTGTATTTATTCCGGATAAGATTAAGAAACCTGTGCCGGTATTCCTCCTTATCAATAACAGGGATCCTGAAAATATTGATCCGTCAAGGAAAACAAAAAGCGAATTCTGGCCTGCAGAGGAGGTTATTTCCAGGGGGTATGCTATTGCTGCTTTTACAAATGCTGATGTGGATCCTGATAATTATGATCATTTTAAGAATGGGATACATGGTTTACTCGACCGTAGTGAAAGACGGAATGACTCCTGGGGTACTATTGCAGCATGGGCCTGGGGTGCAAGCAGATGTATGGATTATTTTGAAACTGATAATGATATTGATGAACAGAAGGTAGCGGTGGTTGGACATTCACGAGGTGGGAAAACAGCCTTATGGGCAGGAGCAGAGGATGAGCGTTTTTCTATTATTATAAGCAATGAATCAGGTTGCGGAGGTGCTGCACTTGCCCGCAGGAGATATGGTGAGACAATTGCCCGTATTAATAGCGCATTCCCTCACTGGTTCTGTTTAAATTACCGTAAATATGCTGATAATGAAGATAGTATGCCTGTTGATATGCATATGCTTCTGGCCCTCGTCGCACCAAGATCGATCTATATAGCTTGTGCATCTGATGATCTGTGGGGTGATCCCAAAGGTTCTTATCTCGCACTTTATTATTCAATCCCGGTATTCAGGCTTCTGAAAACAGGTACTGACCTGCAGGAGTCAATGCCTCCTCTTAATAAACAGGTAATCAGTGGCAGTACAGGATTTCATATAAGGGATGGAGGTCATAACATGCTCCTGAAAGACTGGAACTGGTTTATGGATTTTGCAGATGATCAATGGAAGAAGAAGTAACTAAGTAATTAAGTATGTACACTAGTGTCCGATTAATTTAATATAGCATTCTTTGGGATCTTTAATATATCTGATTTGTAAAGCTTTTTATATGCGTGACGATTTGAATCGACAGGAAGATTTAATAATAATAGATCACTATCTTTTAAATGTTATATCAATTACCGTTGGCTTCAGCCAACGGACTAAGGGTCCTTCTGATTAAAAGGACTTTAGTCCAATTATCTTTGGGCTAAAGCCCGTGCCTGAGCAGTATTCATATCCGTTGGTTGAAGCCAACGGTAAGTAAGAAATCCAGCAAATTTCTATTATTTTAAAGCATAATTCATTTGAACAAAACGCCTCTAAATGAGACGCATACAAATCAGAATTATAAAGATGTCAAAGAACTATACTGTAAACAGCTGAAAATCAGTTGGATTTAGTCGGACGCTAGTAAAGTAAGTATTTAAATTTCTTCAGCAACTTCCTCATACTTTAAATTGTGTTTTTGTGCGAAAAGCATTATTTCATCTTTGACAGGCTGAATAATCTCGGTATATGTTAAACCAAATCTGAGTATAATTTTACCCCCTCTCTTCATTGTGAAAACAATACTTACAGGAAAGAGTTCAATTTTCTCTATATCCCCTGGTTGCAATATTACAGCCGGAAACACTGAATTCTGTTTCAGGCGGATTTTATCCGGACCGGTTTCAATAAATTTCTTTGTTTTTCCTGTTCCGGCCAGGATCTGATAGATGCCGAAACAAACAAGGAAGAAAATTGTGATCCACAGGGTAGTGTCTGCTTTCAGAGATTTTATATTAAATATTATCCAGTATATAGATATTCCAATACAGAGTATACCGAGTACTATTTGAAATACTTTCGTGATATGAGAACTATCCCGAAGTTCCAGAGAAAAATTCTTTTCTTCCATTTTCTTTTTAAGGCAATTTATTTGTTTTTAAAAGGAAATCCAAAACATGCCGGATAATACTTAATTTGTTAATCTTTGATGTGTATACAAAATAATACTATTTTTAGAATTAATTAAATTACCTGTTAATTCTATAATGGATATGAAGCGAAATTACTACCTGGTCATCCTTATTTTCCTGATTTTCTTTGCAATTTCTTTTTTGACAAACATCCTCGGATCAATCAACCCCAATGTAAGCGACAGCTTTACGCTAAGCGGGACATTGACAGGAATGCTGCCTTTTTCATTTTTTATTGCATATGCATTAATGTCTATTCCTTCCGGGATGATAATCCAAAAGTATGGTGAAAAGAAATGCCTGGTACTGGCATGGATACTCTCTTTGTCAGGGGCACTTCTGTTTTCTCTTCTCCCTGTTTTCCCTGTTTTCTTATGTTCACTGTTCATGATAGGAAGCGGCATGGCCATTATGCAGGTGGCTATATATCCGCTGTTAAGGGTTACAGGTGGAGAGGAACATTTTGCTTTTAATTCTGTAATTGCACAGCTTGTTTTTGGAGCCGCTTCATTCCTGAGTCCATTTGTATATTCCTACCTTGTTTTAAACCTGGGGGCTGAAAAGGCAAGTGACGGTATATTTCTGTCAACCATGTCGTTCCTTACACCTGATAAGCTTCCCTGGGTATCGATATACTGGATATTTGCCTTTGTAAGCCTTTTAATGATGGGTATCATAATTCTCTCAAGGTTCCCAAAAGTTGAACGGAAGCAAGATGAAATTGTTGGTCCGTGGGAAACTCATGCGGAACTATTCAAGAAGAGGACAGTAATTCTTTTCTTCCTGGGTATTTTCTGCTATGTGGGTACTGAACAGGGTATAGCTAACTGGATATCGGAATTTCTGAGGACCTATCATGGTCTCAGACCTGAGGTTGAAGGTGCAAAGACAGTAGGTCTTTTCTGGGGGCTAATGACCGTTGGTTGTGTCCTGGGTCTTGGCCTTCTGAAGATAATGGACAGTAAAATAGTGCTGCGTATTTTTACCTTTGCATCCCTGATCATCCTGACCTTTACACTTTTCGGAACAGTTAAATTTGCATTGATAGGATTCCCTGCTCTTGGTTTCTGCCTCTCAGTTATGTACGCGATAATTTTCTCCCTGGCACTCAACTCTGTTACCAAATCTCACGGATCCTTTGCCGGAATACTGTGTACAGCGATTGCCGGCGGTGCAATAGTCTCATTGCTGGTGGGAAAACTGAAAGACCTGGTCGGATTGCAGGCAGGGATGACAGTGCTGTATGTAACTTTAGCTTATATACTTAGCATTAGTTTCTGGGCAAAACCTATAATAAGTAATGCAACGATAACTAAAAAGAGTTCAAATAAATAATAATATTATGAAGAATCTGGTAGTTTTTATTTTACTGTTGTCGGTAAACTTCATAAGTTACGGACAGAAATATCAGCAGTATCCCGAAGAAATGAAACCAGGGATGACAGAGATATGGGATCCTGAAGTAAGGATAATACAGCCTGGTGAAGTACCAGGAATGCCTCCTTCAGATGCTATAATCCTGTTTGATGGAAACGACATCAGCAAGGAATGGACTGACAGCAGGGGAG
>CAZDOM010000079.1:0-14239 GCA_964507015.1 uncultured Rikenellaceae bacterium
ACATTCTTGAGTTAAGTAAGAAATTGCTTCCTGAACTAAGGGAAATTGCAAAAGAGCTTAAAATTAAAAAAGCTGATACCTTAAAGAAGCAGGACCTTGTATATAAAATTCTTGATCAGCAGGCAATTGATGCAACTGAACAAATAAGTGCCAGGAGATCAGAGAAAAAAGCAACTCCCCCCCCGCAAAAGACAAAACATGATAAGGATCAGGGCTACAGGAGAGGTAAAAGGCCACGAACCAACAAACCATCTTATACCCGTTCACCGGAATCGGTTATGTCAGTGACTCCCGACGATCTTAAGAAAAATTCTGAACCTGAATATGAAAAATCTGCAGATCAGGTCAGGAAAGATGAGAGGAGTGATACATCAAAGAACAAAGAATCAGAAACTGAATTCAGGAAAGAGTCTTTCTGGAAAAACAACCCTAAACCTGAGGATAAAAAGAATGAACCATTGATCCTGGATGATATACCTGTTGAAGAAGAACCGGAAGAAAGCGTTATACCTGCCAGTGAATTGGAGGAGAATAAGATATCGGTTAAAAGTGAAGAAAAAGGTACTCAGCATGAGGTAAAACAAAAGGAAGAGAAGCAACAGGATAAAAAGCCTGCCGAACAAATTACCGACAATAAACCATCTGAGGAGACCCCTGTCAGAGAGGAAAAAGCGGAAAAACCTTATGAATTCGAAGGTATAATATACAATACGGGGGTTCTCGAAATCATGCCTGATGGTTATGGCTTTTTAAGATCAGCTGATTATAACTACCTTAACTCACCTGACGACATATATGTTTCACAATCACAAATTAAGCTTTTCGGACTTAAAACAGGTGATACAATTAAAGGAACAATCCGTCCCCCGAAAGAGGGTGAAAAATATTTCCCTCTTATCAAGGTGGATGAAATAAATGGAAGAAGTCCGGATTTTATCAGGGACAGAGTCCCCTTCGATTTTCTTACCCCGCTTTTCCCTAATGAGAAATTCACCCTGTGCACTCCCGGAGAGGGTACATTATCAGTAAGGGTTATTGATATGTTCACTCCTATCGGGAAAGGTCAACGAGGTCTTATTGTTGCACAACCAAAAACCGGTAAGACCATTTTACTACAGGAAATTGCAAATGCCATTGCAAATTATCATCCCGAAGTTTACCTGATGATACTGCTTATTGATGAAAGACCTGAAGAGGTGACAGATATGGCGAGAAATGTTAAAGCAGAAGTAATCGCATCAACATTTGATGAACCTGCCGAGCGTCACTGCAGGGTGGCAAATATTGTCCTTGAAAAAGCAAAAAGACTTGTTGAGTGCGGGCATGATGTTGTCATCCTTCTTGACTCAATAACAAGGCTTGCCAGGGCATTTAACACAACTTCGCCTGCATCAGGTAAAGTATTATCCGGAGGTGTTGACTCAAATGCTCTGCATAAACCGAAGAGATTTTTTGGTGCTGCACGTAATATTGAAGACGGAGGTTCTCTGACAATCCTTGCAACAGCTCTTACAGAAACAGGTTCCAAAATGGACGATGTGATTTTTGAAGAATTTAAGGGTACAGGAAATATGGAACTCCAGCTCGATAGAAAACTATCTAACAGAAGGATTTTCCCGTCGATAGATATTCCTGCATCCAGTACAAGACGTGAAGATCTTCTTCTGAACAAGAGTATAATGCAAAAGATTTGGGTACTTAGAAATTATCTTGCTGATATGAACTCATTGGAAGCTATGGAATTCTTGCGTGACAGGCTTTTGCAGACTAAATCCAATGAAGAGTTTCTTGTTTCTATGAATGGTTCATAAAAAAATGTTTTTTTGTAAATTTACCCCTGTTAAAAAATTAACAATAATTCAAAAATATATATAACAATATGAGTACAAAGAAATTTATTACATGTGACGGTAACCAGGCTGCTTCTCACGTTGCGTATATGTTCAGTGAGGTAGCTGCCATTTATCCTATCACACCATCCTCAACAATGGCTGAATTTATTGATGAATGGTCGGCTAACGGACTAAAGAATATTTTCGGAGAAACAGTGAAAGTAGTGGAGATGCAATCGGAAGGCGGTGCATCCGGTGCTGTTCACGGTACTTTACAGGCCGGGGCACTCTGTTCCACCTTTACGGCCTCACAGGGATTGCTGCTGATGATCCCGAATATGTATAAAATCGCTGCTGAACTTCTCCCGGGAGTATTCCATGTAAGTGCACGCAGCGTGGCTGCACATGCATTGTCAATCTTTGGTGACCACAGTGATATTTACGCTGCACGCCAGACAGGTTTTGCCTTGCTGGCAAGCGGAAGTGTACAGGAGATTATGGACCTCGCAGGTATCGCGCACCTTTCGGCTATTAAATCAAGGATACCATTCCTCCATTTCTTTGATGGTTTCCGCTCATCAGCTGAAGTCCAGAAAATAGAAGCAATCGATATGGAGGATATGAAAAAACTGGTCGACTGGGATTCACTGAAAAAATTCCGCGATAATGCACTTAATCCAGAACATCCCGTTACCAGGGGAACTGCCCAGAATCCTGATATTTTCTTCCAGGCTAAAGAATCAATTAATAAATTTTATGAACCGATTCCTGATATAGTCAATTCATATATGGCTGAAATATCAAAGCTTACAGGCAGGGAATATAAGCCATTTACATATTACGGTCCGAAAAATGCTGAAAATATTATAGTTGCAATGGGTTCAGTAACGGACACTATCAAAGAAGTAATTGATTATCTCAGCGAGAAAGGAGAAAAGGTTGGGCTTATAAGTGTCCATCTTTATCGTCCATTCTCTCCAAAATACTTTTTCGATGTATTGCCAAAATCAGTGAAAATAATCTCGGTCCTCGATCGTACAAAAGAACCAGGAGCACTTGGAGAACCTCTCTATCTGGATATTAAAGACATGTTCTATGACAGGGCACAAAAACCGTTTATAGTGGGAGGCCGCTATGGACTCAGCTCAAAGGATACTACTCCAGGTCATATGCTCTCTGTATTTGAGAATATGAAGCTTAATGAGCCAAAGAATCATTTTACTGTGAGCATTGTTGACGATGTGACCTTTACATCATTGCCGTTGCTTCCTGAAATCAATGTCGCTCCCAAAGGGACATATTCTGCCAAATTCTACGGACTTGGATCAGATGGTACTGTTGGTGCAAATAAAAACTCTATCAAGATAATAGGCGATACAACAGATAAATATTGCCAGGCTTATTTTGCTTATGATTCAAAGAAATCAGGCGGGATAACAACATCACACCTGCGTTTTGGTGACAAACCGATACGCTCTCCCTATCTTGTTAATACACCCGATTTTGTTGCATGCCATGTTCCGTCATATCTCGATAAATATGATATGTTGAAAGGACTGAAAAAAGGAGGAACATTTCTTCTTAATTCCATCTGGGATGCTGAAGAGACCAAGAACAGACTTCCTGATCATATGAAGAAATATTTGGCTGTCAACGATATTGACTTCTACATTATCAATGCAACAATTATTGCCGAGGAAATAGGTTTGGGTACAAGGACCAATACAATAATGCAGGCAACCTTCTTCAAGCTGGCAAATGTTATCCCTTACCAACAGGCCGAAAAAGAGATGAAAAAGGCTATACAGAAAACCTATGGCAGAAAAGGCGAGGATGTTGTTAAGATGAACTATGCTGCTATTGACAAAGGAAGTGAAGTTGAAAAAGTTGAGATCCCTGCCGAATGGGCTAATATAACAGTTGAAAAAGAAAAGGACACCCGCGATATTCCTGATTTTATTCGTGATGTTGCTGAACCAATAAATCACCTTAAAGGGGATGATCTTCCTGTAAGTGCTTTTGCAGGAAGGGAAGATGGTACTTTCCCGGCCGGAACAACAGCTTACGAAAAACGCGGTGTGGCTGTAAATGTTCCCGAATGGCAGCCGGATAATTGTATCCAGTGTAACCAGTGTTCATATGTTTGTCCTCACGCAGCTATACGGCCTTTCCTTCTTACCGAGGAAGAGGCTGCAAATGCTCCCGAGGGTACAAAGACAATACAGGGTATTCCCGGCCTCCTTAAACAATACAAATTCAGGATCCAGTTAAGTGTTTACGACTGTACCGGCTGCAGTAACTGTGCCGATGTATGTCCTTCAAAGAATAAAGCCCTGATAATGAAACCTTTCGAAACACAGCTTGCTGAAGGTGAACGTTGGACATATATGCATGAGAAAGTAGGTTATAAAGATACCGTGGTTGATAAATTCGTGAATGTAAAGAACAGCCAGTTTGCACAGCCTCTGTTTGAATTTTCCGGAGCTTGTGCCGGTTGTGGTGAAACACCATATATAAAAGCTATTACACAGCTGTTCGGAGACAGGATGACTGTGGCAAATGCAACAGGATGTTCCTCAATCTATGGCGGCTCTGCTCCTTCAACCCCCTATACAGCCAACAAAAAGGGACAAGGAGTAGCCTGGGCGAACTCTTTGTTTGAAGATAATGCTGAATATGGCCTTGGAATGGCTATTGGTTCTAACAAAATGAGAGAAAGAATTGCTCTCAGGATGAACGAGGCAGGCAATTCTGTTAATGCAGAAACAAAGGCTGCATTTGATGAGTGGCTGGCTGGAATGAATAATGCTGAAGCCTCCAAAACAGCTTCTGCAAAGGTTGTAGATGCCTGTGAAAAAGATAAATCAGAAGCAACTAAAGAGATACTAAACCTGAAACAATACCTTGTTAAGAAGTCACACTGGATAATCGGCGGTGATGGCTGGGCTTATGATATTGGTTATGGCGGACTTGACCATGTTATAGCTACAGGAGAAGATGTAAATATCCTTGTACTCGATACCGAGGTCTATTCAAATACTGGTGGACAAGCATCCAAAGCTACACCTGCGGGTGCCGTGGCAAAATTTGCTGCATCAGGAAAAAAGATCCGTAAGAAAGACCTTGGCCAGATGGCAATGACATATGGATATGTCTATGTCGCACAGGTAGCTATGGGTGCAAGCAATTCACAATACCTGAAAGCAATAAAAGAGGCAGAAGCCTTCTCCGGACCATCTCTTATAATCGCATATTCACCTTGTATTAACCATGGATTAAGAGCAGGAATGGGTAAAACCCAAGCCCAGGAAAAAGCTGCAGTGGAAGCAGGTTACTGGCATCTTTACAGGTACAACCCTCTTCTGGAAAACGAAGGTAAAAATCCATTCACACTCGATTCCAAAGAGCCTGACTGGAGTAAATTCCAGGATTTTCTGCACTCCGAAGTACGCTATACTTCACTGGTCAAATCATTCCCGGCTGAAGCTGAATTTCTGTTCAAAGCTGCCGAGGAAAACTCGAAATGGAGATATAACTCGTATAAAAGACTGGCAGCGATGGAGTTCGCAAAGCCGGAAGAAAAAACAGTTAACTAATAAGAAGGCCATCCGAAAGGGTGGCTTTTTTTGTCATGCAATCCCTTAGGTTCCGCTGGCTCCGTCGAGCTCACTCCGCTGGCGCGGATTTGCTTTCAGCGAGCTCGGTCCGCTAAAGCGACCCTCGGTTGTAATCCGTGCCATTTGCCCGGCTGTAATACATGTTACTCAGGTTCTGATTGCAAATCCGAACCAGCGGCTGAATGAATTTTATATTTTTTTAGTAATTTTGCTGCCAGAATAAAATGGGAAGAATTATTGGAATAGATTATGGTAAAAAACGTGTTGGACTGGCAGTTACAGATCCTCTACGGTTTTTTGCATCACCACTTAAGACAATAAATACCCAGGAATTCGATAGTTTTATTAATGAATATATAAAAACCGAACAGGTAGAGGGGTTTGTTGTTGGTTATGCAGTACAGATGAACAATAAACCAAGTGAATCTGTTAAATATATCGAACCATTTATTAAAAAATTGAAAAAAAAATTTCCGGAGATACCGGTTTATCTTGAAGATGAGAGATTTACATCAAAGATGGCATTAAAGAGCATGATTGAGGGAGGGGTAAAAAAATCCAAAAGACAGGATAAGAGAATACTGGATAAAATAAGTGCCTCATTAATTCTGCAATCATGGATAGACAAAAAGAAACAATAAGATGACATATCCGATAGTAGTATACGGGCACGCGATCCTGCGTAAAGTAGCTGAAGATATTAAAAAAGATGATCCTGGAATCAAACAGGTCATCAATGACCTTTATGAGACAATGTATAATTCCGAAGGGATTGGTCTTGCATCTCCGCAGATAGGAAAATCAATAAGAATATTTGTTGTTGACGGATCAGCGGCTTCAGATGACGAGCCACAGCTTGCAGACTTTAAAATAGCCTTCATAAACCCGAGGATTATTGAAAAATATGGTGAATTTGAACCGATGAACGAAGGATGCCTGAGTATCCCCAAAATCAGGGAAGAGGTTAACCGGGAATCACATATAAGAATTACATATTACGATGAGAACTGGAAATTCCATGATGAGGAATACGAGGGCTATAAGGCAAGGATAATACAACATGAATATGACCACCTAGAGGGTATCTTATTTACCGATAAAGTAAGCCCTCTCAGGAGGAGACTTCTGAAGGGAAAACTTAATGCCATCTCAAAGGGTAAATTTGAAGCCGATTATAAAACAATCCTTCCGGGTCAAAAAATAAAGAGTACTTAGAGTATTTAGAGTGCCTGGAGCTTGGAGCTGCAAATGTTTTTTAATTCAGGTTCACTCCAAATTTTTTCCTACCTTTATAGCAGCAAAAGCTGCAAACTGTGCTAACTAAGGAAATTCCGTTCCTCAGGATTTGTATACCATTATGCCTTGGTATAATAACAGGTCTGTATTTTACACCTGGAGATCAGTTCTTTATCTTTACCGGTGCAATAATCCTGGTTTTCTTTTCTGCCAGTCTCATTTTCAACAGGCATCTGACAAATCATATATACGGCTTTGCATTTTCACTTGCACTCTATTTATGCGGACTTTTTCTTTATACCAGGGAGAAGGACAGGATATCAGTATTTGAATGTGAGGAAGCAGTATTTACGGGAGTTCTTTCAGACTATCCTGAGGAGAAAGATAAGAGCTATTGTTTGTTAATAAAGCTTGAACAAAGGATCACTGAGAAAGACCAGCGATATGTTACCGGTTCGCTTATGACTTATTACAGGAAAGATTCAGTTCCACCAACATATCTCCCCGGTGACAGGATAATGTTTAGATGCACTCCTGTTGAAATAACAAGCAGGGGTAATCCTTACGAATTTGATTACAGGTTCTATATGGAAACTCACGGGATAAAATATATTGCCTTTATTAATGGCAATGATATAATCAGATACACACAGGGAGAAGCTTTAAACCTGAGGTACAGGGCCCTGATGATCAGAGAAAGTATTACTGAAATGTTCAGACAGAGAGGCATCCCGGAAGAGAGGCTGGCACTCGTGGCAGCGATAACCCTTGGCAGAAAAAACATGCTGGATGCTGAACAGAAACAGTACTTTATGAAAGCAGGGATAATGCACATTATGGCTGTTTCCGGTCTCCATGCCCTGATACTCAGCATGTTTGTTTTCAGGATGCTTTTCTTCCTTAAAGGCAGACTCAATATATTAAGGGTACTCATCACATTACTTCTCCTGTGGACTTTTGCATTTATAACAGGTCTTTCCTCATCAGTTTTACGTGCCTCCTTAATGTGCACCTTCCTGCAGGCAGGCAAGATCATGCGAAGACCTGTAAATGGAATTAACTCTGTATTAGCCTCTGCATTTGTTCTGATAATAATAAGACCATCGGTGATATTTGATGCAGGATTTCAACTCTCATATGCAGCTGTTATATATATAATCTGTTTCTATCGTGAATTATATCAAAAGATTACTTTCAGAAGAAGGCTGCCCGATCTGGTATGGCAGTCAGCCGCGATAACAATAATTGCACAGGCTGCTACATTGCCGCTTACAATAATGCTATTTAACCGTTTCCCGGTGTGGTTTATCCTTTCAAATATCATCATAGTGCCTGTTGCTTCACTGGTGATAATCCTTGGAGTACTGATACCTTTAACCTATCACGTACATTTTCTGTCAGTTGTGATTGCCAGGTTACTTGATATAACTACGGGACTTACACAAAGACTTACTGAAATGATCTCTTCCCTCCCATTCTCAACCATTGAGAATATAGGATTTACCGGTACAGAATGTATCTTATTGACAATTACTGTTTTTCTGTTTATACGTTACCTCCTTAACAGGAAATCAATTTCTGTATTGCTGCCCCTTTCAGGACTTTTTCTTTTTGTGCTGACAGGAACATTAAAAGAGTTTTCATACAGGAGAACAAACGAATTAATCGTCTATAATTCAACCCTTTCACCGGTAATTGGTATAAGGACAGGCAATTTATTAAATATATATTCAGATTCCTGCATGACGCGAAGGGAGATAACCAGACATGCTTCAGTCCAAAGTCTTGAACTCCGTGAAAATATTCTGTGTGACGATGCAATTCAACTCTCTGCTGCAGGGAAAAAAATCCTGATTACCAGCCTGCTTAATAATTACTTACTTACCAGCTATTCCCCCGACATCATAATACTTACCGGCATAAAACCTGTTATTGAAAGAGATCTGCAATACAAGGAAACACTCGATGCACTGGTAGTATGCCCTGAGGCACGGGGAACACCATGGAATATGGGAAAAATTACAGCACAAAAGGTTCATTTTGTAAAGAACCAGGGAGCATTCCATTTAATCCTGTAAATGATCAGTTGAAAATATTATATGAAAAACTTGAGTATTACGCTATTTATCTATTATTTTGTTCTTTTATCAGACATATATTCCATGAGAATAGTAATAGCGGGTGCCGGAGAAGTTGGGACGCATCTGGCCAAGTTGCTGTCGAATGAAAACCATGAAATCATCCTTATTGATCAGGATGATGAACGGCTGAATCCAATTAAATCTTCCCTTGACGTGCTGACATTCCAGGGATCAGCCACTTCGGTAAGAATCTTACAGGAAATCCTTCAGAAAAAGACTGATCTCTTCATTGCTGTTACGCGTTCGGAAGATACAAATGTTACTGCCTCAATCCTTGCAAAAAGATTTGGAGCTATCAAGACCATTGCACGAATCGATAATATCGATTACCTTGAACAGTCAACACCTGAATTCTTTAAAACACTGGGTATTGATTCACTTATCTACCCTGAACATATTGCTGCCAGGGAAGTGCTTGGATTGTTGCATGAATCAGGTACGTCTGAGTTTATGGAGTTTTCCGAAGGTAAACTATCGATGTATGTCCAGAAGCTTGATGAAAATGCACCCATCATCAATAAAAGCCTGGCTGAAATAGCCACAACCCATAAAACTAATAAGTACAGGGCAGTAGCTATTAAGCGTAATGATAAAACCCTTATACCGAGAGGTAATGAACAGTTTTTACCGGGAGATCTTGTCTTTGTTATAACTACCAAAGAGGGAATCCATGAAATGATGAAGACATCAGGGAAGAAGGTCTTTGAGGCAAGGAATATTATGATACTGGGAGGGAGCAGGATTGGCAAACATATAGCCCTTTACCTGCAGCATGACTATGACGTAAAGCTGATTGATTCAGACCCTGAAAAATGCGAGGATCTGTCAGAGATACTTAATAATACCCTGGTTATCTGTGGCGATTGCAGGAATGCTGATCTCCTTGAACAGGAGGGTATTTCAAAAATGGATGCATTTGTTGCAGTAACAGGGAACTCCGAAACCAACATCCTCAGCTGCCTGCTGGCAAAAAAGATGGGTGTCAAGAGAACCATAGCAGAGGTAGAGAACATGGAGTACATAAACCTTGCTGAAAACTCAGGTATAGATACTATAATAAATAAAAAAATATCTGCTGCAAGCAGGATCTTCAGGCATACACTTAACCCCAATGTTACGCAGGTCAAATATATGACAGGTACTGATGCCGAAGTACTCGAATTCATTGTCCCGCCTAATTCACGAATAACAAAGGGAACCCTCAGGGGCATTGAATTCCCGAAAGATGCAATCGTTGGAGGAGGGACACGGGATGGAGTAGCCTTTATAGCTACCGGGGATACTATAATCAAAGCCAATGATAAGGTAGTTGTCTTTACATTACCATCAGCTCATGACCGACTGACAAAATTCTTCACCTGATAGAGAATGGTTAATTTCAGAGTCATTGCCAGGGTATTCAGCCAGGTGCTTTTTATTGAAGGATTATTTATGCTGCTTTCTGCAGCTGTATCATTCATTTATAAGGAACCGGTTGCGATAAAATTGTTCTATTCAGCAATATTAACTGTTATAACGGGAATACTTGTTTTTACTCCCCTGCGCAATGAGGAAAGACTCTCAGGATATAAGGAGGGTTATATAATAATTACAGGTTTGTGGATACTCTGCAGTCTTTTCGGAACACTTCCCTTCATCCTTACCGGTTCAATAAAAGGTTTTAGCAATGCTTTCTTTGAATCAATATCAGGCTTCACCACTACAGGTGCAACAATCCTCACTGATATTGAGTCATTGCCCCGTGGTGTTCTGTTCTGGAGAAGTATGACCCAGTGGCTTGGCGGACTGGGATTTATACTGATATCACTGTCTTTGATACCGGTAGTGAAATCTCTGAACGTTCAGCTTACTATGACAGAATTCACCGGACAGGCAACTGATAAGATAAATCCAAGGGTCTCCGGTACAGCAAAAAGAATGATCGGGATATATACAATACTTACGATCGCTGAAGCAATACTGCTCATTATCAGTGGAATGCCATTATTTGATTCAGTATGTCATTCACTGTCAACAATGTCAACCGGCGGTTTTTCAATAAAAAACAACAGTATTACCTCCTTTGGATCGCCACCGATATTGATAATAACTTCTGTCTTTATGCTGGCTGCCGGAACCAATCTCACGCTGTTTTACTATACAGCAAAGCAGAATTTTAAAAAGGCTTTTGGTAACCTTGAGTTTAAGTTCTACCTTATACTATGTATAGTTTTTATTGTGATAGTATCAACAGCACTGGCTTTAAAGCCAGATATTTCAGCCGGGAAAGGAATCCTTGAGGGAACTTTCCAGGTAATATCGACAATAACAACAACAGGGTTCTATAATACTGATTATAACCAGTGGGGCAGTTTCGTCATATTTATTCTTTTTATTCTCATGTTCACAGGCGGAACTACAGGATCACCCAGCAGCAGCCTGAAGATTGTCCGCATACTGCTTACTATAAAAAATGCACGTCATGAGATGAGGAGGATGATACATCCGAATGCTTCGATACCGATAAGACTCGATCAAAAAGTGATCAACCAGAGTATGGTCCAAAATATCCTGGTTTTTATCATTTTATATCTGCTATTGATATGTGTTAGCGCAATGGTCGTTTCATTTATGGGCTACGACATTATCACAGCATTCAGTACCTCCGCTGCCATGCTTGGAAATATTGGTCCTGCACCTGGAAATTTCGGTCCCTTCTCAAATTTTGCTACAGTCCCTATGATGGGGAAATGGTTTTTTGCATTTATGATGCTCCTGGGGAGGCTCGAATTGCTATCGGTACTCATTTTTTTCTCGCGAGGTTTTTATAAAGGCTGAAAAATCCTTTATTATAGCAGTTTTTACCATTCCAGTACACCGGGTCCCTGTCTTAAAATCATTATTTCATCGCCTGTGCAGTCAACAACAGTGGAGGCTTCATTTCCTCCATAACCCCCATCGATAACAATATCGGCAAAATCGCGGTATTTCTCATAGATAAGCTCCGGCTCGGTAGTATATTCAATTATTTCGTCCTGGTCATGAATTGATGTTGTTATTATTGGCCGGCCCAACTCCCGGACAAGTTCATGTACTATGTTATTATCAGGGATCCTGATACCTACTGTCTTTTTCATATTCTTGAACAATTTTGGTATCTGGTTATTTGCTTTTACAATAAAGGTAAATGGTCCCGGGGTATTTCGTTTAAGAAGTTTAAATACTGTATTGTCCCTGATTATTGTATACTCAGATAACTGACTCATATTCAAAAATATAAGCGACATGTCAGGATTTTGTGGATTTAGGCCCTTGAAGCGTGCTATTTTTTCAATTGACTTGTTTGCTTTTATATCGCATCCCATGGCATATATCGTATCGGTGGGATATATAATAATGCCACCGGTTTCGAGAACATCGACAACCTGTCGGATATATTTATGATTAGGATTTTGTGGATATATGCGTATAAGCATGTCAACATAGTTTCTGCAAAGATATTTAAGAGTGACTAGAGTTATAATATTTTTCACACTTTAAGTACTTTTGGCACTCCAGGCTCCAGGCACTAAAAAAGGGTAAGCTACTTATATCGCACCGCTACAACCGCCTACCCTTGCTACCTTCCGATCCTGGGGGAGTTCAGCAGGAGCTGGTCGTATAAGACTTACCCTCTGCAAAAATACAATTTTCACATATCACGGCAAAATTATTATTAAAGATCATGAAATATCACTTTCTTATTTTTACACTATATTTGTTTTATTCACAACAATTAATTATTAACTGACGAATCATGGAAAATAATGTTAATGTCTGGAAAGCAAACCTGACTAACGGACTGATAATTGGTCTTATAGGGATAGTTTATAAAATGATCATGTATTTTTTTGACCTTTCATTCAATCAGGTCCAGGGATGGGTATTTATCCTCCTGGAGTTTGTTATTCTATACTTCCTGCTAAAATCATACCGTGATAACTACAATAACGGTATTATAACTTTTGGCCAGGCTTTGGGAGCCGGAATGGTCATCTTTCTTTATTATGCGATAATAACAGCAGTGTTCACATATATACTTTATACACTGATAGATGCAAACCTGATGGATAAACAGCTGGCTTTTACTGAACAAGAAATGCTGAAACGAGGATTACCACAGGAGGCAATCGATATGAGTATGTCAATACAGAGAAAAATAATGAAACCGGAAATAATAGCACCCGTAAGTATAATCGGCAGCATGTTCTCCGGATTGATAATGTCACTTATCGCTGCAGCATTTGTCCGCAAAGAGGGAAATCCACTTATTGAGGAAACAGTAGAAGAGCCTGAAAATAATTAGTATGGATCTGTCGGTTGTCATCCCTGTTTATAACGAAGAAGAGTCACTTACTGAACTATCTTCCTGGATTGACAAGGTTTGTTCGGATGCAGGATTGTCATACGAACTGATCTTTGTTGACGACGGAAGTACAGATTCGTCTTGGGACAAAATATATGGTCTGGCCAAGGGAAGAAAATATGTAAAGGGGATCAGGTTCAGGAGAAACTATGGTAAGGCAGCTGCTCTTCACACCGGATTCGGTGAAGCAGAAGGAGACGTTGTAATTACTATGGATTCCGACCTGCAGGATTCTCCTGATGAGATACCTGAACTCGTAAGGATGATTCGTGATGAGGATTTTGACCTGGTATCGGGATGGAAAAAGAAACGTTTTGATCCATTTATTAAACGATCCACCAGCCGTCTGTATAATCTGACAGCCAGATTATCTTCAGGAATAAAACTGCACGATTTTAACTGCGGCCTGAAAGCTTACCGTAATGAAGTAGTTAAAGGTATAGAGGTGTATGGCGAAATGCATCGCTATATACCATTGCTTGCCAGGGAAGCAGGATTCAGGAAAATAGGTGAAAAAGTAGTAAAACACCAGGCAAGGAAATATGGTGAAACCAAATATGGATTCGACAGGTTTATAAAAGGTTACCTGGATATGCTTACAATCGGCTTTATAACCAGGTTTGGCAAGAGCCCGATGCATCTCTTCGGCTCACTGGGAACACTTATGTTTTTTATAGGTCTTGTTATGGCCGGATACCTGGGAATACAAAAACTGGTGTTCGTACATAACCATCTCAGGGCTCCCCTCGTTACCGACTCTCCCTATTTCTATATAGCATTAACAGCAATGATTATCGGGACTTTCCTGTTTTTAACAGGGTTCCTTGGAGAGCTGATAAACAGGAACTCACCTGAAAGAAACAGTTATCTTATTAAGGATAAGATCAATATCTGACCCCCGGCCCCGCTGACGCGGGACCTGCCCTAAAAGGGGAAAGACCCCCGGTCATCAGCCAATCGGCTGATGACCTGCCCCCTGAAGGGGGCATAAAACCCATTATATAATATATATTATTTATTGTAAGGATT
>CAZDOM010000080.1:0-14010 GCA_964507015.1 uncultured Rikenellaceae bacterium
CCCAATACAATGAAAAAGATAATAGAGAAAATCAAGGCAGAGAACAGGCAGCTGGGAAAAGCTGAAGTTGAAGCAATCCAGGCTGAGATCAAAAATCCTGCCACAGACAGAAGCAGGCGTAGTTTCCTTAAGAAGAGCGCTCTCGGAGGAATAGCTCTTGGAGGACTATTGTCACTTTCGATCGAAGACGCCATTGCACAAACGACATCAAAGGTAAGCAGGGCTTCAAGTCCGTCGGATCTGAAGATTACCGATATGCGTGTTGCCGTAGTAGGGAATGTGGGACGTACTGCCATAATAAGGATTGATACCAACCAGGGAATTTATGGTCTCGGAGAGGTAAGGGATGGAGCCGATGAGCGTTATGCACTTATGCTTAAAAGCAGGATACTTGGCCTAAATCCCTGTAATGTTGAAATGATATTCAAGATAATAAGACAATTTGGATATCATGGCCGGCAGGGAGGAGGTGTATGTGCTGTGGAAATGGCTCTATGGGATCTGTGTGGAAAAGCTTATGGTATACCAGCCTGGCAACTCCTTGGAGGAAGGTACAGGGATAAGATAAGGTTATATGCAGATACTCCGGGAGCCAGGGATCCTGAAGAATTTGCACAAACTATGAAAAGAAGAGTAGAAGATCAGGGTTTCACATGGCTGAAAATGGATCTTGGAATACATGTTGTTGCAAATCAGCCAGATACTATTGTTAACTCGAAGTTCTGGGATGGGGCTACCGGACAATATGATCTCAGAACATATATGGGATATGGAAATACTCTGCACCCCTTTACCCAGGTACAGATCACAGATAAGGGTTTAGCCGGTATGGCAGAATATGTTGAACAGGTAAGAAACGCCGTAGGTTATGAAATGCCTCTGTGTGCAGATCATTTCGGGCATTTCGATATTAACAATTCCATCAGGCTTGGAAAAGAAATGGAAAAGTACAGGCTGGCATGGCTTGAAGATATGGTTCCATGGTTCTATACAGAACAGTGGAGAACAGTATCTGATGCCATTGAGACACCAACATGTACAGGTGAGGATATCTATATGCTGAATGGAGGATTCAAACCCCTGCTGGATGCCCGTGCAGTGGATATTATTCATCCTGACCTTGCAACATCAGGAGGGCTGCTTGAAACAAAGCGGATAGGTGATTATGCGGAGGAGTGTGGTGTAGCCATGGCAATGCATATGGCAGGAACACCCGTATGCTTTATGGCTAACGTTCATTGTGCGGCAGCTACACAAAATTTTCTGTCGCTGGAACACCATAGTGTTGACAATCCATGGTGGGAAAACCTTGTTAAGGTGACTGGTGAGCAACCAATGATCACCAAAGGTTATGCCAATGTACCACTTGATTCACCGGGTCTGGGTATTGAGCTTAACGATGATGAGGTAAAGAAACATCTTCATCCAAGGGCAAAAGGTTACTTTGATCCGACACCCGAATGGAACGAAAAACAATCGCATGACAGGTTATGGAGCTAGATCCTCCTCCTGCGGTTGTGGTTGATCACTTTTAGGAGGTCTCCCGCGCCACCAGTTAGCAAGTACCGAGCCTGTTACATTCATAAGCGGACCGAATATTGCTGGAGCCAGTCCTACAGTTGCTATTTTACCCATTTGCAATGCCAATCCCGATGCCAGTCCGCCATTCTGCATCCCCACTTCAAAAGCTACTGTCCTGCGGTCCTTTTCAGGCATTCCTGTGAGCCAGGCAAGTGTATACCCGAGAGTATATCCGGCAAAATTATGAAGCAGACTTGTAAGTAGCAGCAATAACCCAACATGCATCAAACTATCTCTTCCTGAGGCCGTTATTACTGTCACAATGACTGCAATTCCCACCATAGATATAAGTGAAAGAATCTTTTCCATTATCTTGTCATTACCCTTAAGGTACCTCGTAAGAATCATAGAACCCACCATAGGGAGAAAATAGAACCAGCCCATTGATATAAGGAACCTGACAGAGATTTCACCAATACCTGCGCTCTTCGATTTTGCATAAACCAGAGTTGTAAGAATTATAATAACAGGATAGGCTATAAGCTGTGCAATAGTTGATTTCCGTGAAGCATTTCTTTTGGCAATGAGGTTAAAAGTAAAACCGGCAACTATCGGCAGTATTATCATGTTGAGTATGTCAAGCATCATACTCCAGAAATCAACTTCTATGAACTGTCCACCCAGCCATTTCATAAGAACGGGTGTAATAAATGGTGAAAGAAGGGTTGTAACCGCACTTATTGTTACTGCAAGTGCGAGATTTGCTTTAGCAAGAAACGACATGACATTTGAAGCAAGACCACTCGGGACACATCCTATCAGAATGATTCCTGCAGCTATTTCAGGTGGAAAATTGAAAATACTTGCAATAGTCAATCCAACCAACGGCATTATGGTAAACTGCAGGAAAACCCCTATAATAACCCCTTTAGGCATTTTTATCACACCTGCGAAATCAGCAAAGCTCATCTGCGAACCCATACCAAACATGATTATCTGCAGAAGAGGCACTATCAGAAGTTTAAATTGGAAATCTCCAAAAGAAGTAAAATACTGGGGATAGAACATTGAGGCAGTAACCGCAGTAAAAATCCATAAAGTATAAGAAAATCCCTTAAGCTTTTCAGAGCCCCTGATACCTGTTGCCAGTGCAATAAAAGCTGTAATCAGAAATATCCCTGTTAGTGTTGCGTTTTTGCTCAGATACGATATACCTGAACCTAGAAAAAGAATAGCTGATAAAACCAGTAAATATTTGTAAATACCCCTTTGCATTCCTGAAAAAGATTAATTTTATTTAACTTGACTTTTTAAAGATAACAGGATTCTTCAGAAAATAATACACTATAATATGGATCAGCAGGAAACACTTCAGCCTTGTGAAGTCGTCAGTAGGTTACTGAAGGAAAATAACAGGACAGAACTTAGAAAGTTTATTGAATCACTTCCAACAAGTGAGGTGGTTTATCTGATGAGTAAGCTTGCCAGGAAAGAACAGCATAAGCTGTTGTTAATGATCAATCCTGAAGAGGCAGCAGATGTTATTGAAGAGCTGCCCGAATCGCAGGCTGCCGATATAATCGAAGAAATGGATGCCGGAAGTGCAGCTGCCATTATTAATGAAATGACGAGCGATGACCGTGCTGACCTTATCAACGAAATGCTCGAAGAAGATGCTGAGGCGATTCTTACACAGATGCATCCTGAAGAAGCTGAAGAGGTCAGAAAAATGATCGGTTATGATCCTGAGACTGCTGGAGGACTAATGCTGACAGAATTTATAGCATATAATGAGTCAATGACAGTAAAAGAGGCGACTGAAGATCTCAGGGCAAATTCTGAAAATTATAAGAACTACCATGTGAGGTATATTTATGTCGTCTCGGAGAATGATCATTTTGTCGGGGTTCTTCAGATGCAGGATCTTTTGCTCAGCAAACCTGATAAAAAGCTATCTGAAATTGCCATTAAAGAGAAGGTTATGGCCGTGAAAGTTGATACTCCCCTGGGAAAACTGGATGATCTTTTTGACACATATAATTTCTACGGATTTCCTGTTATTGATGATCTCACCCAGCTGCAGGGTGTTGTAATCAGGAACGATGTTCTTGAAGCTGTTAATGAAAGGGCAGCTTTTGAACACCTTGAAACACAAGGTATTGTGGGTGGTGATGAATTAAGAACCATGCCAGTATTTACAAGGTCCCGGCGTCGTCTTTCATGGCTATCTGTAAACATTGTACTTAACATTATTGCAGCCAGCGTTATAGCATTTTATCAGGAAACCCTGAGCACTGTCATAGCCATGGCTGTTTTTCTTCCGATAATTTCTGATATGAGCGGATGTACCGGCAACCAGGCAGTAGCAGTAAGTATGCGTGAGCTTTCACTTGGGACTGTCAGACCGGGTGAAGTATTAAGGGTATGGTTACAGGAGATTACTGTAGGATTAATAAATGGTATTGTCCTGGGAATACTGATTGGTGTTGCAGCATACATATGGAAAGGGAACATTTATCTTGGCATTGTTGTCGGTGGAGCCCTGGCAATAAACACCTTAATAGCAGTCTCTATTGGTGGTACTATTCCTCTGATACTTAAAAGGATGAATATTGATCCTGCCCTTGCATCCGGACCAATCTTAACAACAATTACAGATATGTTTGGATTCTTTCTGGCTCTTGCTTTTGCAACAATGGCATTACATCATCTTGCCTGAATCAAATGAGTTGTGTATCAGGCCATCCAGGGGCGCTCACGTTCTTTTGCTTCTTCCAGTGCTTCAAGGGCAATATTCACATCATCGACAATCTGGAAATCATACATTCCCAGGCATATAAAATCAGCGCCATTTGTGAATGCATATTTTAATCCCACTTCTGGAGCTATAGCTCCTGCTGCAAGAACTTTAAAGGCAATCCATGGTTCTTTAAGAGTTCCCATAAACCTAATAGTCTCCTCCGGATCATAATCAAACATGTTGTCTTTCCATGGAGAGTCAGGGTGAGCCGACCAGTAGTCATGATTATGGCAGGTTTTAACCCAAAAATCAGGTTTAATATTATATTCAACACATTTTTTGATTGCCTCTATTTTATGTGCACCGATACCTGCCGGCTTGCCATGTCTTCTTATTTCTTCCAATCCATCTCTAATCAGTTCCATACGCTGATCCAATGTTCTGTTAGCAGTATCTTCCCAGTTTTCATCAGTCCAGCGATCGGTTATCTCGCCCTGACAATAGAGTGCATCGGCATCAACTGCCAGCGACATCTCTATACCTTGTTGAAAATCAAGGGCTATTCCACAATCGGAGATGAATTTAATCTTTCCTTTAAACTCATGCTTGTATTTCTGCCATATTCTGCCTAACTGTGGATTCGTTATTATCGAATTTATCCCACACTTTTCCGCAAGAGCCATTGTCTGCATCACCTTTTCATCAGTATGGTAAGTCTTAACAAGCTTTGAAACATAAATAAGGTCACGGGCATGAGCCCACCCCCCTATGAGGTTTCCGCCCATGATAATCCTGCTTAATTCAAACTCAGCAGGATTCCCCTCTTTGTTTGTATAGGATATCGTAGTTTTCGGCACTTCCCCTTTCAGCTCCTTAAGACTTGAATAATTAAACTGTAGAAGTGTTGAGCCGGAATTAGCATCCATACCCTTTACTTCCAGCAGTTTCTCCTCAAAGCTATCCCATTTTCTTTTCCTGTATAATGCATACACAAAAACTCCAAGGGCAGGTACTGTAATGAGATCCTTAAGAAGTTCACGTCTTCCTTTTGCCTTAGCATCTTCATGTTGTGCATCAGGAACAGGCTGACGTGCCTTTTCATCTCTCCACCTGCTGTATAACCTGTCGATACTGAATTGCCAGTCCTTCGCAATAAAAATATACCCTATCAGAAGAAAGAATTCTATCAGCGTTTTATTTACCCACAAATAACTTCCCTCAACCGGTACACTAATCATATATCCCGGAATTGGTGGATAGGCAGTAAAATAAAAGAACAGCATCACTGCTCCACCAATGCTTGCTATACGGGTAAATGCACCCAGCATGAGACCCAGTCCCACAATTATCAAACCCCAGATGTTCATAAAATCAACAATTGATGTTATTGCTGTACTTTCAGCCATCCAATGAAAGACCGGGGCTAATATCCACCGTGAACCTGCCAGGTAAGGAGCTGAGCTCCATCCACCGACTATTATCTTGGATATCCCTTCATAAAGGAAATACCAGCCAATGGCAATTCTTATTATGGATAGTGCCCACGGCGTTATTTTATTAAGGTTTAATTTATTATTCATTTGAGTTGGGTTTATCTACTTTTTATTCTTTTTCCCTGTATAATGATAGAAAATCTTTTCCAGTTCAGAACGATTTACAGGTTTTGAAATATAATCATTGCATCCGGCTTCAAGAGCCATGTTTTTGTCTCCGCTCAATGCATATGCTGTCTGGGCTACAATAGGGATATCTTTGTTAAACTCTCTTATTTGCTTTACTGCCTCCAATCCTGACATATCCGGCAGCCTTATATCCATCAGAACCAACGAGATATCAGGATTATCCCTGATAGCTTTAACAGTCTCATATCCGGTTTTGGTATGAATGAATGTAACCCCCTTTGCAGAAAGACTGTTTTTCAGATACAGGAAACTTGCATAATCATCCTCAGCAATAAGTATTTTAACTTTGTCTTCTAATATTATACTCGTTTTATTTCCCGGTCCCGGTTTTTTTGCCTTATCTCCCTTACCTGGCATATATGGAATTGAAAAACTAAAAGCACTACCTTTTCCTTTCTCCGACTCCACATAGATTTCTCCTTTCAGCATATCCACGTAAGCTTTGACAATAGATAATCCAAGACCCGAGCCTTCCTGGGGCCGTGATAATGAATTATCGCCCTGGACAAATCTCTCAAATACTGTATCCAACCTTTCAGGAGGTATACCCACTCCTGTATCTCTTACATAAAAAATAATATCCTCCTTTTCATAGTGGCAACCAAATTCAATATAACCTGCTTCAGTGAATTTTATAGCATTCTTAATAAGATTTGAAATTATACTTTCCAATTTGTTCCTATCAGTTTGAATAACTCTGATATCTTCTGGTAACCTATTAGAGACTACATATTCAAGTCCCTTATGATCAGTCTGTTGTTTAAAAAACCCATGGTAATAGGCTATCAGTTCTGCAATATTTATTGATGACAGGTGAATTTTTTGTTCTCCCGTCTCGATCTTTGATATTTCAATTATGTCATTAATCGTATCAAGCAGTCTGTGACCACTTTGTACCACAATATCAATATATTCATTCTTATTCTCCTCTGAAAGATCAGGCTTTTTAAGCAAGTCAAGAAAACCAATAATTCCATTCATGGGAGTACGGATTTCATGGCTCATATTTGCGAGAAAGGCTGATTTAAGTTTGTCACTTTCCTCTGCTTTCTCCTTTTCAGTGATAAGCCGCTGTTCCTTATTTAGTCGCTCTTTAACATTAACAAGTGTCTGGGCATATACCTGCAGAAGTTGTTGCTCATATTCTGTAAATATATGTTTCTGACTTACAGTATCAAAGCCTACAAATCCAATACACTCTCCATCACGGATAAGTGGAATGGTGAGCAGGCTGATTACTTTCTGATTTACGAGTAACTTTCGTAATACACTATCGGGCAGATCTGGGGTGTTCTCGACTTTAACTATTTCACCGCGTTTGTGAATATTTATATATTCCTCGTACTCATCCAGGGAGTACTCAAAGAAATCATCAGGGTGCTGTTCTATACCCTCCCGGTACCAGTAGAAAGTATTATGGCTTGTTTTGTGAGCCAGATCATACTCAAAAATATACGCTCTGTCGGCACCTACAAACTCGCCTATTTTGATCAGGGAATGGTTAACTGCCTCTTCTATTTTTGTAACCGGGAGGTTAATAAAACCAATAGAAAGATCTATCAGCAATTTACGCATGTCAGACAGGTATTGCAGGCGTATCTGAGCCTGTCTTTTCTCTGTAACATCCTTGCCATATATTGAAACCCCAACCACAGTACCATCTATAACAATAGGATGCATCGATACCTCGATATATATTGACATATCACCTGCATCTATCTTGTCTTCAAAAACAAAATGTTCATTTTTAAAAACCCTGTCATATCTTTCTTTCCATATCTTACTAATATTATCGGGGAGGGATTCCACTATGTTTACTCCCTTGGCAAGCTTTACACCAAAGGTGTTCCTGAATGCTTCACTAAAAACTTTATTTACATATTGTATCCTGTAGTTACTATCAACTGACCAGATGCTTTCAAGGGTATTCTCAATAATAGCTTTCAGGTTGGCTTCACTTTCCTTTATTGCATTTTCCGCATTCTTTTTCTGAGTAATATCTTCAAGAATACCATCGAAATATTTTGGATATCCCTTTTTATCGAATAAGAGGCGGCTGTTATCTTTCACCCAGATCAGTTCACCTGTCTTTCTCTTTAGCTTGAATTCACTCTGTATAACTGCTGATGACTTCCGGGATTTTTCAATCTGTTCCTCACGGTCATCAGGATTTGCATATAGCTGGCTGACATTCAATTTCAGAAGCTCCTCGGCAGAGTCATAATTCAGCATTTTTACCAGTGCCTGATTCGAATATATCAATTGTCCGTCCGGTGAAGTCCTGTAAACGCCAACAGGTATCTGATCAGTAAGCGACCTGTATTTATCCTCGCTTTCCTTAAGGGCTTCCAGCACATTATACCTTTCAGTAATATCCCTTGCCATTGCAAATACTACTTCTTTACCAAAGTACATTCCCCTGTTCAAAACAATTTCCTTCGGGAACTCCTCTCCATCCTTTCTTCTCCCCCACCATTCAAACCTCTGTGGCTCACCACTGAATGCTTTTCTTAAATGCTCCATGGTCTTTCCCATGTCACAACGCCCTGGAGCCGCCAGTTTTTCAGGTGTAATACCAACCATTTCCTCCCTGGCATACCCATACATCCTTGTTGCAGCAGGGTTAATATCGATAAAGACACCATTATGATCCTGGATATAAATGGCGTCCGTTGAATGTTCGAAGATGCTCCTGTAGCTTAATTCACTTTCAGCCAGGGCCGTATTCATCTGATCAAGCTTCTGTTTATCAGACTGGAGCCCCCCCCTGTTTTCCTTATTCTCAGGCTTCTTATTCATTTACAGACTTTCTCAATTAGACGGGTATAATCTAATGAATTTATTGCAGAAATACAATTTTTATCCCGGATCACCTGACAGAAACCTGGCCCTCAAGCCTTATATCTGCAGATGAGGCCCCGATAAAAATGTTTACATTACCTGGTTCCAATACAAATGAATCAGTTTCAGTATCCCAGTATGTCAGGTCACTTGCCTTAAGAGGTATTGTAACAGCAACTGTTTCCCCTTTCTTTAAAAATGTCCTTTTAAATCCTTTCAGTGCTTTTACAGGTCGTTCCACTTTAGAATCAGGAAAGCTGACATATAACTGTGCTACCTCGTCGCTGTCGTAATTACCTGTGTTACTAATATTAAAGCTGACATTAAGTGTTTGATTTTCAGACAGCCTCTGCCTCTCAATTTTCAAATCGCTATACTTAAAATCTGTATATGAGAGTCCATAGCCAAACGGAAATAAAGGTTCCTGTTTAAAGTACATATATGTCCTGTTGTTCCTGATATTATAATCAAGTATAGGTGGGAGCTGGTCAATGGAACTTACCCATGTCTGTACAAGACGGCCTGCAGGACTTACCTCCCCGAAAATCACATTTGCCATTGCACTTCCGGTCTCCTGGCTTGACTGGCTGATTTGTAAAATCGCCGGCACATGCTCTTTTGACCACGTTATTGAATAGGGGAAACTTGAAACCATAACAAGAATAGTCTTCGGATTTGCAGCCAGAACAAGTTTTACCAGGTCCTCCTGTTCAAGTGAGATAGCCTGACGGTCGATCTCTTCACGACCATCGCTGGGAACATAATTTTGTCCCCAGCCAAGGCCATAACTTAACGGGTGGTTACCAATACAGACAATTGCAACTTCACACTCTTGTGCTGCATTAACTGCAGAATCAGCTTTATTACTTGCTGCATATCTTACAATAACATCATCACCCAACGCATCTTTTATTCCCTTTAAAATTGTAATGTGATAAGGGGGAGTACCTGAATACCAGTCGGAAATTACCGAGTTAGCCCTGGGACCTATTATTGCCACAGATTTTATTTTTTCCTTGTTGAGAGGAAGAAGCATATTTTCATTTTTAAGCAGAGTTATTGATTTCTCTGTTACTAACCTGGCAAGTTCCTTCGCTTCCGGTTTCTTCCATGGTGGAACTGTATCTGCAATCCCTATTTCCGAATATGGATTTTTCAAAGGATTATCAATTAATCCTAGTTTCAATAGTACCCGTATATTTCCATATATTGCCTCTTCGATCTCCTTTTCAGTAATGAGACCCTCTTCCAGTGCTGAAACCACTGATGACCTGTAATCGTCGAGGAACATTGTTATTCCCGCTTTTATACATTCTGCAGCTGCGACAGATAATGAAGGATAGTATGCATGGGTAGTCAGCAATTGCTTAAAGGCACCTCCATCTGTTGTTATAATTCCACGTAATCCCCAATCCTTCATTGTCACTTCCCTCAGCACGGGATGTACGGTACATGGTATCCCGTTATACTTATTATATGCAGCCATAAATGCCTGGGATCCACCTTCGGTAACACCTTTGTAAAATGCGTAGGAATAATATTCCCGGAAAAGTCTTTCATCGAAGTTGGAGCTGTTATAAGTCCTGTTATTTTCGTTACTGTTTGCCAGGAAGTGTTTCATAAGTGAAGCCGTTTTCCAGTATACAGGATCATCACCCTGCAAACCTTTAACATAAGCTGTTACCAGTGACCCGTTAAGGAAAGGATCTTCACCAAAACACTCTTCTGTTCTTCCCCATCTTATATCACGTCCCATATCGGCATTTGGTGCAAAGACGATCAAGCCTGCAGTTCCAAACTTAGGGTTTTGTGCCAGGTAACGACATTCTGTTGCTTCCCAGTCAGCTACTTTCTTCAGCAATTCCGGATCCCATGTATGAGCCAGACCTATTGACTGAGGAAATGTTGTTGTAGGAGAAGCTTTGGGCCCCTTTACTGCCCAGTTTGCCGGACCACTATAGGCAAGCCCATGTAATCCTTCAATAACACGGGTTCCTTTAACTCCCAGACGAGGTACTGATATCATTGGAGAAAGACAGTTTATTTTCTCCTCGGTAGTCATCAACGAAATTAATTTCCTGATTCGAAGATCTTCCTGTAGTTTCGTATCCTGAAAAGGATAGGTTTGTCCGTATGCTTTTGACATAAACATCAGACAAACAAACAGATAGCTGGTTGAATAAAATAATCGTTTCATAATTCTTTAGTATGAATACAGAAAATTAGTCAATTATTTCCAATTGACAGCCTGAAGCTTATTATAGTATTCCAATAAGAAACCGGATTCAGGGTTTTCCGGCGAGATGTTCCTGACCTATTTTTAAGGTTTTCTTTAATGATATTTTTTCACCCTTTGCTGTAATCCCCTGAATATTTATAACATAATCTCCCGGCAGGTCTGAAGTCCAGAATTCCAGAGAAAGATTCTCCTGCGAATCAGGTTTAAGAGAGGGATTCCAGTAAAGTGTATTCCTGAAATCCGGCACCCTGCTTTGTTTTGTTTCCTGTAAAGAATAATCCGGATTTAATAAGGAATAAACAGGTTCTGTAACTCTGTAAGGAATTCTGATTGTATGGTCGGGAAGCTGTACATTACTGAAGTCTCCCGCATGTGTTATCAGGCTAATAATCCCATAGAAAAAATACTCACCGATAAAATAAGCATCTTTCACAACATCTATCTTTTCAACCAGTTCAGGATCGAGTTCAGCAATTAAAGCAGCATCACTGACCAGAACACCGTCTATAAAAAGCCCAGGAGGTTTATTATATGTTTTGTTTTCAACGAAATCGTATATTGATATTTCATATTCTGATTTTCTCTTCCGCATCGCTATCCCGGGGAGTAATTCAAAAAACACCTCCTGCATCACCGGTAGTGTTATATAATCAGACATAAGTAGTTCAATATCAGGCTTCCCGTAGAAGCGTTTTGCTTCGGGGAGTTTACAATCCTGCTTTACAGCATCCCCCACATATGATGTTCCATAAATCTTTGCAACCTGGTAATGTGCAGCAAGGTCAGAAACATATTCAGGGGTTACCCTTTCAGTAATAGTCGAACCGTTAAATGGATATACTAATTCTGAAAATGATGACTCCATCCTGACAGTATTATCCCCGATCACCTTTTCAGGCTGGATAATTAAATCACTTATTTCATTTGTTACAGGGATCACAAAAACGAACCTGCCAGTAGTATCTGTTATGGAATACTGCAATGAAGCATTTTTGGATGGAGTCGACAGAAAAATAAACTCACCGGGATTTCCTGCCAGGGTTTTCCGGTTAATCAGGCTTCCCGTAATAAAATGGTATTCTTTCTCAAAACCGTAACTAAATGATGGAATCTCTTCAAATAATATCGAATTCCAGTCTATCCAGTTGCTTTTGAGTGTTGAAAGATAACGGTTCAGAACATCAGGAGGGATATCGTCAATATCCATGTTTTTGATACCATCAGGTATAATTCCGAATTCTGTTCCGAAAACCATATAACTGTCAATATCTCCGGAGTTAATACTAACCTCATCCGGAACAACTGAAACACTAAGATCAACAATATCTGATGGTTGTATCGTACCCGTAATGGTATTGATATTAAGAGATATCTTGTGTCTCGTATCATATTCACCGGTACTGTTCAGTGTCAGATACCTGTTGTTTTGATCTGGAGTATAAATGTATTTCTCAAATATTGGTTCCCCTGTAGATTCAAACAGGGTAATATGATTTATACCGTGGATGATATCCTTTCCCGGGATAGTTAAACCGGTATCATCACGTGAAATCCGTACCGTATTCTTATAGTTAATTATACCATGTGTTTGTATTATCAGGTAGTATACATTACCAAAAAGTGATCTGAATTCATCGTTTGTTCTTAAAGAAATTTCCAGGTCTCCGGAATTGGTCCTGGTTGTTTCCATCTTAAAACTGCTGTCTGAAATCAATGATAATCTTCTTCTTCTGAGTGGTTGTTCCTGATGTGCAGGATCACTAAACCCTGGTTTTACCTTAAATGCACTGCTACTGAATGTATTGTATATATTTAAATCCTTCATGTAGCAGTTCACAGGCAGAAAGTTCCTCATCCAGTCTGTATAAGCCCTGAGAGTATAATTACCTGAACTAAGAGAATCAGGAAGTACAACCTGGCCGGGACCTGATCCATCTGATATCAGTATCCTCTTCTGCAACACCGGGTTATTATACCTGTTCATCAGTTCAACATAGACAATCCTGCTGTATGGGGAAGGCTTTGAACTCTTCCTGTCAACTACATAAACATTAAACCACATTTCTTCACCGGCAATGTAATCATCCCTGTCGGTATGGATATATATTTCCTCCCTTGGTACGGCATTACAATACTCCGTAAACTTACCTGTTATATAATCAAGGCTTACAATACGTCCTTGTCCAAAAATATTTGTAAAATACAGTAAACAGAACAGGGCAATAACGGCCTTTTTAAAATTGTTTGTCATTTAATACTATATTCAGATTACCATTTAGTTTTCTTCATCTCTCCAGAAAGAGGGTTCCTCATTTGTTCCTCTAATTGTACAGTCAGCGCAACCCTTGATCACCGTATATACCTTATATGGATTACTAAAGTCGAAAGTGTTATCAATTATTAACCATTTAGTTATTCCAAAGCCGTCGGGATCCGGACCATAACCGAAAACTGTATCAGAAGGACAACCTTTATAAAGGTTTAGACGGCTTTTAAAGTTCTCATCGATAAAGAGTCGTTTTGATGTTTTTGCCGACACGCTAAAGTAACCCAGAACCTGCTGTTTAGGATCTTCAATGCAATAAATATTGCCGGGAATTGAAACAGGAGTTATATCATAAAGGCTTCCGACATTTTCCGTAACATTCTGCAGTTTATCCCAGTAATTATACTCATCTTCATTCATCGAATACTGGTTTACAAGAATACTGTATCTTTCTGATAGCCTGTCGGTATTTGCAGTAACATATTTTATAGCATACTTATCAATCACATCTTCGGATAATACAGTTGTATTCTTAATAAAAATTGAGCTTGAATTTTCTGATATCCAGCATATCTTATTTTTAACATCATAAGGAAGCCTGAACATCCATGTTTCAGAAAAATTCCACCTGTAAAATTTGCTAAGTCCATCAGGGTCAGAAGTATTCAGGTAAATCTGGCATTCCTCTTCAATGACAGGCCCGAACTGAGAAAATTTTGTC
>CAZDOM010000081.1:0-13656 GCA_964507015.1 uncultured Rikenellaceae bacterium
GAACCTTATGTTCCCCAGACATAAAACTAACTAATATTAAATTAATCATTTATGAACAACTCACGAAGGGAATTCATAAAAAAAGCAACCGCAACGGGGGCAGCTATAATTGCTGCTCCTGCATTGTTAGGAACCGAAGCAGTAAAAAAACAACAAATAATACAGGATGCTGTTACCCCTTTTAAACTGAAATATGGTCCCAGCATTGGCATGTTCAGGAACCATGCAGGAGATGATCCAATCGATAACATTAAGTTTTGTCATGACATGGGCTTCAGGGCTATGTTTGATAACGGACTCATGGGACGACCGGTTGAAGAACAAACAAAAATTGCAAATGAGATTAATCGACTGGGTATGGAACTGGGCCCCTTTGTTCTTTATGCCGATTTTTCAGTAACCTCATTTGTCCTTAACAAACCTGAGGTCCGTGAGATGCTTGTAAATAAGACAAAAGAGGGTATTGAATGTGCAAAGAGAACTGGTGTGAAATGGGCCCTTATGGTCCCGGGAAGATATGACGAAAGACTTCATCCTGATATCCAGACTGCAAATGTTATTGATAACCTGCGGTATTGCTGCGATATAGCTGAACCGGAAGGTCTTATTATTGTCCTCGAACCGCTGAACACACTCCGTGATCACCCCGGGTTATTTCTTACAAGAATTCCACAAGCCTATGCGATCTGCCGTGCTGTCAACCGGCCATCATGCAAAATTGTTGACGATTTATATCACCAGCAGATAACAGAAGGTAACCTGATACCCAATATCGAAGCAGCCTGGAACGAGATTGCAGCATTTCATCTCGGTGACCATCCCGGACGTAATGAGCCTACAACAGGTGAAATAAACTTTAAGAATATATTCAAATATATCTATAGTAAGAAATACGACGGGGTACTCTGTATGGAACATGGCATAAGCAACCGCTCAAAAGAAGGCGAAGCCCGTGTTATACAGGCATACCGCGAATGCGACAACTTTGAATCATAAACCAGCATTAAAGGGTATTCACAAAAGAGAACATGGATTGACACAGAGTGTTATTTAACAATACTCTGTGTTTTTATCCGTGCAAATCAGTGAAATCTGTGGTTAAAAACATCTGTGTATGATAAGTTTCTGATTTACACATAAAGGGCTGAACGAAAAGGTAGAAATAAAATGACTTCACGATGAAAAAAGAACTTATAATAATTTACATACTTTTACTTTTTACGATGATGTTAAATACAGGTTGCAAACAAAATCCACTTCTTTTTGCCGGTGGATATTCAGAAGATGGTACTGATAATTTATCGGTATTTGAATTCAATCCTGCTGAAGGAACCATTGAATCTTTGGCAGGGATAAATGCCGGTCCTAATCCATCATATTTTTGTTTTTCAGACAAATACAACTATGTTTATGCACTTAACGAGGTGATGGAATTTGACGGTAAACCTGGCGGCGGTATTACAACTTTGAAATATGATAAAGGTAAAAAGCAGTTTGAAAAACTTGCCAACATCCTGGTTCCATATGGAGGCCCCTGTTACATTTCAAATTCATTTGATAGGCATTTCCTTTTACTGGCAAATTATTCAAGCGGATCAGTTACTGTTGTAAGGCTTGATGATTCGGGTATACCGTCAGAAGTGACCGATTCGATATTTTTTGAAGTGGATTCAACCCAGGTTTCTCACCCCCATATGATAATGCATGATCCTTCCGGGAAACATATCTATTTAACTGATCTTGGCCTTGACAGGATAATTGGATATGATCTGGATATCACCAGCGGGAAACTGAAGCAGATAAACGACAATGTGACCAATCTTCCAAAAGGCTCAGGCCCACGCCATTTTGTATTTAATACCAGTGGTTCAAAACTGTACCTCATAAATGAGCTGGGTTCAAGTTTAATGGTATTTGATGTAGATAATAATGGAGTCCTGAACCTGATCCAGACACTGCCTTCTGCAGGTAATGATTTTTCAGGTAAAAATTATTGTGCCGATATTCATATCAGCCACGACAACAAGTTTATTTATGGTTCAAACAGGGGTGAAAATACGATAGTCGTATTTAAAATACTGGAAGATGGAACATTGAACCTTGCAGGAAGAGTCTCTTGCGGAGGCGACTGGCCAAGAAATTTCGTAATTGACCCAGCAGGAAAATTTCTGTTGGTTGGAAATCAAAGATCGGATGAGATATCAGTATTCAAAATAAACAGCAAAACGGGATTTCCCAAGGGTCCCGTTAACATAAAATCTTTTACATCTCCGGCATGTCTGAAATTCCGGAATTGAATTTTAATTACTGATTAATAAACACAATAATATTCAATGAAGAAAAGACATGACATAAACCTTATACTGATAATTCTTTTAATTCCAATCCTTTTAACAGGATTCAATAAAGATAAGCGTGGCCCTTATAAGAACTATGTGGTAATGGTTTCTGTGGATGGTTTCCGATGGGATTACCCAGATATTTATAATACTCCTAACCTTGATAAGCTTGCCAGAGATGGCGTGAAAGCCGGCCGGCTTATCCCTTCATTTCCCACAATTACTTTCCCAAATCATTATACCATAGCAACAGGCCTCTATCCTGATCACCACGGACTGATCAACAATAATTTCCCCGCACCGGATCTTGGTCTTTATTACAGGATGGGTAACAATAAAGCAGTAACGAACCCGGCTTTTTATGGTGGAGAACCTGTATGGGTGACAGCAGAAAATCAGGGTATTTTGTCTGCAACATTTTTCTGGGTTGGTTCTGAAGCACCCGTAAAGGGCAAACTGGCTACCTACTGGAAACCATATGAAGAAAGTATACCCTATGAGGCCAGAATAGATACCGTTATTAAATGGCTCTCCTATACGTCTGAAAAACGACCGGGTTTTATAACGCTATATTTTGATGAGCCGGACGCTGTTGCTCATGATTTCGGGCCTGTATCCCCTCAAACAGAAGAGGTGGTTGAAAGACTCGACAGCCTTATAGGAGTCCTGAGGTTAAAAATATCATCTCTTCCTTATGCCGGAAAAATCAACCTGATAGTGCTTTCAGATCATGGGATGAGTGCTATATCATCTGACCGTTATGTAAACCTGAATGATCTTGTACCTGAAAGAATGATTGCTTCAATGTTTGGTGGTAACCCTGTTTATATGATCAATCCTGCTGAGGGGAAAAAAGACAGCATCCTTTATTTTCTTAGTAAAGGGAAAGGGTTTAAGGCTTATGATAAAACAAAACTTCCCGAACGATTACATTATGGATCAAATCCACGTGTACAGGATATAGTTGTAATTGCCGACAGCTCATGGAGTATAGGAACACGAAATAAAGCATCAGATAACAGAGGGGCACACGGCTATGATAATGCCAACACAGATATGCATGCAATATTTTATGCAGCCGGGCCGGAATTTAAAAAGGGATATTCCTTTGACCGGTTAAATAATGTCGATATTTATAACCTTATCTGTAGAATCCTTAACATCAAACCGGCAGAAAATGACGGAGACCCTAACCATATCAAACAAATATTACGTTGATAATTGTCTAATACATACATAAAAACCAGAATAGAAATAATATGGATCGAAAAGCTTTAATAACTGAATTACAGCAGAATAAAGAAACAATCTGGGATGTTGCAGTATTGGGAGGTGGAGCTACAGGACTGGGCGTTGCACTTGATGCTGTAACAAGGGGTTACAAGACAATCCTCTTAGAGCAGTCCGACTTTGCAAAGAGTACATCTTCTAAAAGCACAAAGCTGGTACATGGAGGAGTCAGATACCTGGCACAGGGAGATATTCTTCTTGTAAAAGAGGCACTTCATGAAAGAGGAATAATGTTAAGGAATGCGCCACACTTAACTGCAAACCAGGAGTTTATCATTCCTCTTTATAGTATCTGGGATGTTATTCTTTATTTTGTTGGCTTGAAATTTTATGATCTTCTTGCGGGAAAGCTGAGTCTTGGCAGATCATATTATATCGGTCGTAAAGAAGCATCAAAGCGCCTTCCTCTGTTAAAAACTGAAAAGCTAAAAGGTGGCATAGTTTACCACGATGGTCAGTTCGATGACTCACGGATGGCTATCGCCCTGGCCAGTGCATGTGTGGAAAAAGGAGGTGTTGTCCTGAATTATTTCAGGGTAAACGGACTTTTGAAGGATGAAAAGGGAAAGATCACAGGTGTTAAGGCTAAAAACCTTGACACTGGCAGTGAATACAATATAAATGCTAAACTCGTTATCAATGCCACTGGTGTTTTTGCTGATGAGATACACCGCATGGATAATCCTGGTTCAAAACCGACAATACGACCGAGCCAGGGTGTCCATATTGTACTTGATAACTCATTTCTTCAGAGCCAGTCGGCAATAATGATCCCCAAAACTGATGATGGAAGAGTCCTCTTTGCAATTCCATGGTATGGGAAGGTGGTCACGGGGACTACCGATACACCTCTTGACATAATATCCCTGGAGCCAAAAGCCCTCGATGAAGAGGTTGATTTTATTCTCAGGACTGCCGGAAAATACCTGGTAAAGAAACCTTCAAGAAATGATGTGCTTTGCATCTTTGCAGGATTGAGACCTCTGGCAGCTGATCCGGATAATCCTTCAGCGACCAAAGAGGTTTCACGGAGACACAAGATTACAGTGTCTGAATCAGGACTACTCTCTATAATTGGAGGGAAATGGACATCATACAGACGGATGGCCGAGGAGACTATTGACAAGGCTATCAAAGAGGGAATACTTGAAAAAAGAAAATGTGAAACAAAGAAATTCAGTTTATATACTCATGATAAGTCATTAAATAGAAAACATCTGCGGATATACGGTAATAAAGCGATCGAAATAGAAAATATGATTTGTGAAAACAACTCACTGGAAGAGCTACTGCATCCGAACCTTCCATATAACAGGGCTGAAATTTTATGGATATGCAGGAATGAAATGCCTCTGACGCTTGAAGATATTCTTGCACGAAGAACACGTTCACTCTTCCTCGATGTCAGTGCAAGCCTGGCAATTGCAGCTGAAGTTGCAAATTTAATGGCAGGAGAGTTCAGATATGATAATACATGGAAAGAAAAACAATTGGAAGAATACAGTACGCTGACATTAAATTATTTATAATATGAATAAATACATTCTTGCTCTCGATCAGGGCACGACAAGTTCACGGGCCATTCTGTTTAACCATACCGGATTGCCCGTAGCTTCGGTTCAGAAAGAGTTTACCCAGTACTTTCCAAAACCGGGATGGGTTGAACATGATCCAATGGAAATATGGTCGAGCCAGGCCGGAGTTGCCAGGAGCCTGCTCAGGAAAGCAGGTATAAAAAGCAGCCAGATAGCAGCAATAGGAATTACAAACCAGAGGGAAACTACTGTTGTATGGAACAAAAAAACAGGAAAACCGGTCTATAATGCGATTGTATGGCAGGACAGAAGGACTTCGGTCCTTTGTGATAAGCTTAAGAATGAGGGACTTGGCAGGAAGATACAAAAGAAAACAGGCCTGATCATTGATGCATATTTTTCAGCCACAAAGCTTAAGTGGATACTTGATAATGTTAAAGGAGCCCGTAACCTTGCAAAAAAAGGAGAACTTGCTTTCGGTACAATTGATTCATGGCTGATCTGGAATCTGACAGGAGGGAAGCTTCATATCACCGATGTTACAAATGCATCAAGAACAATGCTTTTCAATATACATACCCTTAAATGGGATGATGAATTATTAAAGATATTTGATATTCCATTTGGTTTGATGCCGAAAGTTAAATCATCCAGCGAACAGTATGGTCTGGCCTCAGAGATTTTTGACACACCCGTACCGATTGCTGGAATTGCCGGTGATCAGCAGGCAGCACTCTTCGGGCAGATGTGTGTCGATCCGGGGATGGTTAAAAATACATACGGAACAGGATGTTTCATGGTAATGAACATCGGTACCAGACCTATTGAATCAAAAAGCAGGCTGCTTACCACTATTGCCTGGCAGATAGGTAATAAGACATTTTATGCACTTGAGGGGAGCATCTTTATTGCAGGAGCAGTTGTACAATGGTTGCGTGATTCACTCGGAATAATTAAAAAATCGTCAGATGTGGAAAAGCTGGCAGCTTCAGTTGAGGGAAGCGAAGGAGTCTATTTTGTCCCTGCTTTTGCCGGACTGGGAGCTCCATACTGGAATCAACATGCCAGGGGAACAATAACAGGTATTACACGTGGGTCGACATCTGCACATATTGCACGCGCAGCACTTGACAGTATATGTTACCAGACTTTTGAGGTACTTCAGGCTATGAAGAAGGATTCCAGGATCGATATTAAAGAGTTAAGAGTGGACGGAGGTGCAACAATCAATAATAACCTGATGCAGTTCCAGGCAGATATCCTGCAAACAAAAGTAGTGAGGCCAAAAATTACTGAAACAACAGCCCTGGGAGCAGCTTACCTGGCAGGACTGGCAGTAAAATACTGGAGTGATATTAAAGAGTTAAAAAAGCAATGGCAGGTTGACCAGATGTTTACGCCGGTTCTTAAAATCGCTGAAACAAAGTCACTTATACAGGGATGGAGAAGAGCTGTGAAGGCAGCCGAAACATGGGCCGGAGAAAAATGAAGAATGAAACAAAGTACGAGACCCTGCACCTTGCACCATGTACCTTGCACCGTGTACCTTGTACCTTTTTAGATTAATTACACACTTTAATTTAATATTACATGAATCAGTTTTTTGCAGAATTTTTCGGTACAGCCATGCTGATGGTTTTTGGTTCCGGTGTCGTGGCTAATGTTAATTTGAGTAAAACAAAAGGTAATAACAGCGGCTGGATTGTGATAACTATGGGGTGGGCTGTAGGAGTCTTCACAGGGGTTTTGATATCTGCTGAAGTCAGCGGGGCCCATATTAATCCTGCTGTTACACTGGCTCTTGTGCTTGCTGGTAAATTCAGCGCCTCTTTGATGCCGTTATATATAAGTGCACAGTTGCTGGGGGCAATGTTCGGATCAGGACTTGTATGGCTGGCATATAAGAAACATTTTGATGCTACTATGGATGCCGATTCTAAACTTGCAGTATTCTGTACAGGACCAAACATAAGAAGTTACTGGTACAATGTTGTAACCGAAGCTATAGGAACATATGTACTAGCACTGGCAGTTTTATATATGGCTGAACCTGAAGTTGGACTGGGAGCCCTGAATGCACTACCGGTGGCACTTGTTGTCCTGGGAATAGGCCTTTCACTGGGTGGCCCAACCGGTTATGCAATCAATCCTGCACGTGACCTGGGCCCTCGTATCATGCATTTCTTGCTTCCGATTCCGGGTAAAAGAGACAGTGACTGGAAATACAGCTGGGTACCCATTGTCGGACCAATGATAGGAGCAGCCCTGGCAGCAGTTATGTTTGTCCTGTTCGGGGGAGAATGATAAATATTTTATTTTAGTCTTGTGAGAATTGCTGACAGTCTTTCAGCCTTCTCTTCTATTTCTTTTGATTCCTTCTGTAAGCTGGTCACAAACTTGTTTTGTTCATATTCTCCCCGTACAGACTGAAAATCAAGATCTCTTACAGCAGAATCACCGTCGATGCCAAAACCTGTTTTACTGCTGATGTCAAATTCCTTTTCTGCATCTTTAAGGATCATATTATTAAGCTTAACGGCATTTATTTTCCAGTCGGTAATGATCTGTATCAGACTGTCGACAGAAATATTTTCAACCTCTGTGCCTGTCTCTCCGGCAATAATATCGGAGCACCATCTCCAGGCATAATTACTGTAGTTGTTAAAGACTGAAAAGAAATTTTCCTGTAGTGCATCTACTGATTGTATTTCTCCGTTTTTAACTGAATCAATCAGTTCATTTATTTTATTTTCCGGTGCGAACATTCCACATAAATCAACCCACTTTCCTGTACCTTCATTATTTTGAGGAGCCAGCATGTTTCTCAGATCTGATAGTGATGAACTATTATCTATACCACCCAGATGTTTAACTATTTCCTGTCCTATATAAATCTTCATGGCCATCTCATAATACTTACGAGTAGTCTTAAAAAGAAGCCTGTGAATACCTATTCCTTTGTAATTTATATAATCCTGTTTTATACCCTGTTTTTCAGCAAGTTCATTAAGAATTCTTATTGCGCTGATGATCCGACTTACAATGTATGGGCTGAATAATTCAAAATGAATAAGATCAAGTTTTACCGGATCTTTCCTTCTGTCGCGTGCCGGCCATTTATCAACGTCTCTGCGTGTGCCGACAGTAAAAAGGTTCATTGCCGGTGTCAGAACACTTCTTCCTTTTTCTTCGGATATATATGAAAAAGGAAAATCGGAACTATCGAAGTTTGCATAATGTTTCCCCATTACGGCAGTGTAAGCACCTATATGACATGGCAGCAGCAGGTATGAAAAGGAACCGGTTTTGGAACCCCGCTCCAGTATACCCTGGTGCAGTGGGCCAAGCTTGTACATGTGGTTACTCTGGTTTGTTCCGCTTCCAGCATTGAAAAAAGAGACAAGAGTTGCAATCAGCAGGGTTGACTTATGATGTGTAACGGCATACGGACCTGCAAAAAGACTGCATGCCTCACCATGAAATGCCTCACTGTTAGCAAAAAAGAGTGAGTTTTCGGCAGAGAATTGTTTCCCCATTTTAACTCCCTGACCTATAAAACTCTTTTCAATTACTGCACCACTGTCAATAGCAGAGCCTGACAGGACAATAAAATTCTTCGCAATTACACCTGTTCCGATAATTACCGGTGCTTCCATGCAGCTTTGAATGGTTCCCTCCTCAAGCAAACTTGATCCAGAAATTATGGCATAACTTCCGATCTTTACATTGCGGATTGCAAGTGAATTAATGATCTTAACCCCTTTTTCTATATGTCCTTTGGCTGACCTTTTTGATTTGCAATACTCATTTATCAGTCCTGTAATTTTATCAATGAAATCTTTGTCATGCCTGTAAAGCACAGTCAAATAGGCTATTTGAGATGACAACCGGTCAAATATAGGAAGTTCTCTGCCGCCTCCCTCATTTAATGCTTCAATTTCGGTCCCATTGCCAAATGCTGATTCTTCATTGACAACAAGTGATCCGACATTTGAAATAACTACACCCTCTTCAATGATGTAGTTTTTCAGTGTTTTGACATCTGAAATATGAACATTATCCCCAATTTCACAGTTGCTGATGAAACTGTCAGAGATTCCGCATGGTTTGAAAACATTCTTTTCAATCTCAATGTTACCTGATAAGGAACCCAGTTTTATGGTGCCTTCAAAACCTGTATTTCTGATATTTTCAGGTGAGAATCCTTCTGCAACGGTAATCTCCGACCAGTTGTTTGAATAACAATTCTGAGAAATCAGTTTTTCTATCTCTTCCTTTGTCAGATTCCTGTAAGTCATAAAATACTATCTGATTGTTTATAACAGATATTGATTATGGACATTTGCTTTTTCAATATCCATGAAATACTTAACAGTCTCAACATGAAGCTCCAGTGTTGAGGCTTCATCGCATACTATAACACCTTTCTGATGCATCTGAAGTATTGAGCATGTCCACATATGGCTGATACTTCCCTCAACCACTTCTCTGAGAGCACGTGCCTTATTGGCACCAGAGATTACAATTACTACCTCCTTTGCATCCATTACTGTTCCGACACCCACTGTAAGAGCCAGTTTTGGTACCTTGGATATATCTCCGCCGAAGAATCTTGAATTGGCAAGAATAGTATCATCTCTGAGGGTTTTTATCCTTGTCCTCGAGGTGAGTGATGATCCCGGTTCATTAAATGCTATATGACCATCGGGTCCTATACCACCCAGGAAAAGATCAATACCACCGACAGCTTCAATCTTCTTTTCATAATCGGCACACTCTTTTTCAAGGTCTTTGGCATTCCCATTCAAAATGTTGATATTTTCCCTTGGGATATCAATATGGTTGAAAAGGTTATCATACATGAAGTAGTGGTAACTTTCAGTATGATTTTCCTCAAGACCGACATATTCATCCATGTTAAATGTAATAACATTTTTAAAAGAGATTTCGCCGGCTTTATGCCTTTTTATCAGTTCTTTATAGACCGGTATCGGTGAGGAACCGGTAGGCAGTCCAAGGATAAAAGGTTTTTCACTTGTCGGCTTTGCTTTCTTGATTTTACCAATGATATATGAGGCTGTCCAGTCTCCTATCTCTTCAGGGTTTTTCTTAATAATGATTCTCATAGCTTTATGTTTTAAAAATTATTCTGTTAGGTTTTATATTATTTGGTTGATTCATTCAGCATTATACGTGCGTCGGCCACATAGCATCCTTCACCTTCATCAAGGACTATTAACGGGTTGATATCCAGTTCACTTATTTGAGGTAAGTCAATTGCCAACTGACTCAATCTTATGAGGCACTCCTTTATTGCCTCAATATCACGCGGAGCCTTTCCCCTTATTCCCTGCAGGATCTTATATGAACGAATCTCTTTTATCATCGATTCAGCTATTGCTTCATCAATGGGAGCAATTCTGAAACTGACATCTTTAAATACTTCGACATACACACCGCCAAGTCCGAACATTATTACAGGTCCGAATGAAGGATCTCTTTTTATTCCGAGTATCACCTCTTCACCCGACATTACCATTCTACTGATCTGTATCCCTTTTATTTTTGCCTCAGGCATTTTCCGGTGAACCTGTTCAGTGATCTTTGCAAATGTTTCCCCTGCCTCTTTCGGTGAATTAATATTCAATACAACACCATCGACATCAGTTTTGTGTATTATATCATCTGACACTATTTTCATTACAAGGGGAAATCCTGTTTTTTGTGCAACAATGGCTGCCTTTTCAGGCGAAGATACAAGTTCACTGCTTAAAACCGGGATACCATAACAAGTGAGTATCTTTATTGCCTCATTTTCAGGTAAATAAAGTTGGTTTTTGCTTATGGCTTCATTAATCAGTGAATGTGCTGCCGGTGAATCCAGGTTATTGAGCTCAGGTTGCCTGTGGTTTTCTTTATCAAAATCTTTATAGAATTGATAAACCTTTGAGAAACTGCGGCACATTGATTCCGGTAGTATGTAATGGGGGATCTTGTTCCTTAATAATATATCTATTCCACTGGCAACATCGGCTTCTCCCATGAAGCTTGTATAAACCGGTTTTGAGTATTGCTTTGAAACCGTGACAACCTCACTTGCAATAGCTTCAATATCTGTCATTGATTGTGGCGTTAGGATCACGAAAACACCATCCACTCCATTATCCCTGAAAGCTCCGTTCAATGCGGCATTATACCTGTCAGCCTTTGCATCACCGATAACGTCGACGGGATTTTTGATATTTGCTGTTGAGGGTAATGCCCTTTTGAATACTTTGGTAGTCTCCTCAGAGAATTTTGCAAGCTGCAGTCCGTCATGGATAGCTGCATCGGTAGTAAGAACACCAGGTCCACCGGCATTTGTAATTATAGCCACCCTGTTTGATTTTGGTGCAGGCTGGTATGCAAAGGCAATTGCAACATTGAACATCTCTTCAATATCGTTGCAGCGGATTATTCCTGCCTGTTTGAAAGCGGCGTCATAAATTTCATCATTACCTGCCAGTGATCCTGTGTGTGAAGCTGCTGCCGAAGCACCCGCTTCGGTACGGCCCGATTTAAGTATGAGAACAGGTTTACCACTTTGCTGTGTTACCTCCCTGGCAGCTTTCATTAATGCACGGCCGTCAGTGATCTCTTCAAGATATAACAGAATGACCTTTGTGTCTTCATCATTCATAAGGTAATAAATAAGGTCTATCTCTGTGATATCAACCTTATTCCCGAAACTTATAAACTTGGAAAACCCTATGTGCTTTGCTCTGGCATAATCGAGAACTGCAGTACAGAGAGCTCCGCTTTGTGAAAGGAAGCCAATATTGCCCTGTTCGGGCATCTTGCGTGCAAAAGATGCATTCAGGTTTATCAGGGGATCTGTGTTAATAATCCCCAGGCAATTTGGACCTATAATGGAGATATCATATTTTTCAGCAATCTGCTTTAACTGTTTTTCCCGCTCAACACCCTTTTCTCCAATCTCTTTAAAACCGGCTGAAATAATAACCACTCCTTTTATTCCTTTTTGTCCGCATTGTTCCAGGGCAAGGTGGCAGACGGGGCTCGGAAAAACTAATATTGCCAGGTCGACAGGATCCGGAATATCAACTACATATTTATAGGCTTTTACAGAAGAAATCGATTTTTCACCGGGACTTACCGGGAAAACAATGCCTGTGAATTCCGTTTTTAGTATGTTGAAAAAGATATCGTAGGGAACAGTGCCCTTTGAATTGTTTGTGCCGACTACAGCAATTGATTTTGGATTAAAAATCTTATCAAGATTCTGTTTATGAATATCTTCTCTTTGTGACATAGGCATATTATTGAAGGATTAGGAGAATGTTTTGACAAACCAGAAATTTTTAAAATTTACGGGATATATTCACTACTAAATGAGATATTCGTTTAAAAATATTGACGGAAGTATCAGTTCAGGTATGACCCTATAAAATCAACAGCATCTGATACTGTTTGTACTTCCAGTGATTTTTCTTCATCCAGTTCGACGTCAAATTCCTCCTGGAAGCTGGCAACCATCCTTATGCTTTGGAGGGAGGTAGCTCCCAGATCAAAAGAAAAATTTGCATCATCCGGGATTTCCGATTCATCAATCTCAAGTACTTTGGCAATTACTTTTTTTACCCTGGTCTTAACTTCTTCTCTGTCCATATTTTTTTTGTATTTAACTAATAATAAATCCTTTGATAAAAATAAACTATTGCTAAGGATGAAAACCATCTTTTATCCGATCATAATCATTCTAACCGGAGTAAAAAAACATTTCATCCAAAACAAAGGCAAGCTTCAAATATAATATATTTTTAATGGAATCTTATATCCATATCTTTTGAAAATCCTTTGGAGTCATTTATACTTCTTTTATTTATATTTAATATTTATAAAAAAGAGGATTATGGCAAAGGTTATTATATTGGGGGCCGGTATGGTCGGGCGGGCAATGGCAATTGATTTGTCAAAGAATCACCAGGTGACCTCTACGGATATTGACGAAGAATCACTTGATCTTTTGTCAGGTAAACCTGACATACAAAAAAATATTCTTGATGTGACAGATCATGCTGCACTGTCAGATGCTATAAAGGATTTTGACATTGTGATCTCTGCTGTACCGGGATTTCTCGGTATGCAGACAATGATACAGGTTATTAAACAAAAAAAGAATCTGGTTGATATTTCATTCCTGCCTGAAGATGTTCTGTATCTGGATTCAATGGCAAAGGAGAACAAAGTAACAGTCGTTATGGATTGCGGAGTTGCTCCCGGTATGCCCAACTATATTGTGGGGTATCATAACGAAAAAATGAAAATAAGGGAAGTTGAATATATGGTTGGCGGATTACCCAAGATCAGGACACTGCCTTTTGAATATAAAGCACCCTTTTCACCATGTGATGTTATCGAGGAATATACTCGTCCTGCCCGCTTTGTTGAAAATAATACTGTAGTTGTAAAACCGGCAATGAGTGATGCAG
>CAZDOM010000082.1:0-13460 GCA_964507015.1 uncultured Rikenellaceae bacterium
ATATGCAATAACTTTGAACTGGTTGGAGGAGTATTCGATGCTGACTATGCCATGAGCAAAGAATTCGCTATTAAAGAAGGTTTAAGCCTTGACAGATGTTATAATAGTGTCGATTCTCTTATAAAAGGAGAACTTGCCCTGCCAAAAATAGAGAGAATGGAGGCTGTTGCAATTGTAACGCCAAACAACCTTCACTATCCCTTTGCAAAAAAATTCCTAACTAATGGATTTCATCTTATATGTGAGAAGCCTATGACACTTACAGTAAATGAGGCTCTTGATCTTGAAAGACTTGTGGCCAAACGCAAGCTTACATTTGCCCTTACCCATACCTATACAGGGTATCCTATGATACGCCAGATGAGGGACATGATAGCAAAAGGAAAGCTTGGCACAATACAAAGAATTGATGCACAATATTATCAGGGCTGGATAAATGCAATTATACATGGCAAAGGCAGCCGCATAACAGGTGTTTGGAGACTTGATCCCAAATATGCCGGAGTAAGCAGCTGCATGGGTGATATAGGGGTACATGCTTTTAATCTTATTGAATATACCACCGGACTGGAGATCAAAGAGGTACTTTCAGATCTAAATCCGGTAAAAGATGGTGTAAAACTCGACCTTGACGGAACCGTTCTCCTGAGGTTCAGCAAAAAGCTGAAGGGAGTAATCAGGTCAAGCCAGGTATGTGCCGGTGAAGAAAATAACCTGACAATTGCTGTATACGGATCAAAGGGAAGCCTGAAATGGGGTCAGGAGAATCCTAATTACCTTTACCTGATAAGTGATTCAGAACCAACGAAGGTACTGAAACCAGCACACGGATATAATTATAAGATGGCTGAAGAGGGTCATACTATGCCCGCAGGACATCCTGAAGGAATCTATGAAGCTCTGGCAAATATTTATAAAGGTGCAGCAAAATCAATACGAAAACAAAAATTCATTCCCGGTGAGTTCCCTACAGTATATGATGGAGTAAGAGGCATGAAATTCATTCATGCAGTGGTGAACTCAAATACGAAAGGAAACGTTTGGATTAAGGTTTAAGCCTTATTAAATATCTCCACAGAGAAAAGTTGTTTTATTTCTTATTTTTCTTCAGGAAGTAGAATAATACTCCACCAACTACAATAACTACTCCAGCAATTATTGCTATAAGACCTGCAGAACCTTTTCCCGAAGCTTCTTTTGTTGCAGATTCCTCATCCTCAACAGCATAATAGAATGTTGGCTTCGCATCAGTATCCATATTTACTGTATCTTTCTGAGGATTAGGTGCTTCCTGTGAATAAACATATGAAAGTCCGGCAAATGCCAGCAATGATGATAATGATAAAATTATGATCCCTTTTTTCATTTTGTGTATAATTATTTATGCTAATTAGTTAATCAATAGTCTCTGCCAGTTCATCATATTTTCTTGCTATCTCAGGATCTGTTTCCCTGTAAGTATCAGCGAGACTCCTGACAGCCGGTTTATAAGCGGGATAAATTGTAAGACACCTTCGCAATATTTTTCTAGCTTCCTGCAAATTATTCTGACCGGCTCTTATAGCAGCCAGCCCCACATATGCATCGAAATATTTCCGGTTAATTCCTATAAGCTTTTCATAATAACCTGCTGCTTCATTGTTCCTTTGATCAGCTTTGGCTATATTCCCCATGTACATGAGTGCAGGTTCGAATTCCGGATTTATTTCCAGACACCTTTTCAGGACAGAATCCGCCCTGGAAAATTGTCCTTCTTTAATTAATCCCCGCGCAAAATTATAAAAAATCATTTCATCATCACAAATGATCTCAAGAGCTTTCTCATAAAATCGTATTGCATCTTCATTTCTTCCCTCTTCAAGTGCCCTGTATCCGTAAAAATCAGCTTTCGTTTTACGTTCCAGTACTGCACACAGGGGGACATTATCGGCATAGACAGTATGGATAGTGTTACCCGGTGGCCAATCTCCACTCTTCAACCTCAAGGGAGAAATGTACCTGTTGGTTACTATAGCATAATCCCAGTCAAACTGGCTTCTCTCCTCGTACCTGAAATATGAGGTCATTATTCCCTTAGAATTTCTGAACTGCCAATCAACAGGGTAAGTAGACATTACAATTGCTGTATCAATATTTTCTTCATTCAGGTAATCAATCAGCCATCCTGATGCTTCTGTCTGGCTGATATAATAATAATCAGTTTCATAATTTCCGTAAGCTCCCTCTAATCCTTCAATAAGCTGATTATAATATATATAGGAATATGGCCAGTTTTTGGTCATAAACTTAACAGGTGAAATTGCCAGTATCAGAATAATAATCAGCGGGATAATTCTGTAATACCATCTATGAAACTGTTCAAATATAAAATTGAATCCGGTAGCTGCCAGGAGTATTAATACAGGAAAAACAAAAAGAAACTGACGCCAGGAGCTGTAAAGGTTTGATTTTGCAACAATAACAAATAAGAGAGGAAAAAGTAATGTAAATAATAGGAGTAAGTATATAAGGGTCTTTCCGGTTCCTAATATCCTTTTTGTATAAATGAAGAAAACAAAAAAGCCTGCTATAACAACAAGAGGTATTGTTATAAGCATTGATTTAAAAAGATAGTACCATGGCATATAATCAGACCACATTACCTTACCTTCAAAAATCTGTCTGAAAGTTGAGGGGAAGTGGGCCATTATTCTGTAGGAATCATAAACATTCCTTATCGGATCCTGCAATGCGTAAGGCCATAACAATATACCTGCAAGATATGCAGAACCTGAAATTAAGACTATGATTACCAGCAGCTTAATATTATTATATATACTTACCTCTTTTATCCTGGCCATTTCTGCAATGACTTTTATAATGAAGAAAAGAAAGAAGTAGCAAATCAACAATAATCCACCTGCCCTGATGCTCAAAGCGAAAGCAATACTCAAAGTCAGAAACAGGATATCCCTGAACTTTATATTCTCCTTACCGAAAACCACTTTTACCATAAAGAAAATTGAGGCTATATAACCCATGGCAAAAGGTATATCTTTAAGATTATTCTGGGAATGTCCCATGAAAGCCGGTGTTATTGCAAACAGAAATAAAACGAGAATACCTGTTCTGTACCCTGAAAGCCATATAGCAAAAATTGCAGTTAACATAATAACCGCCCAGCCTGCAAGGGAACTCATCAGATGCCGGAATGCATAAATATCTTCAATCCTGAAACATTTGGCCAGGAATGTCACTATATTGTCATATGACTGCCCATAGTATTCCAGGTGAGAGGTTGGAGTATTGAGGGCAGAAATGTCTTTACCATGCGTGGTAAAGAAATTATATACTGATTCAGAATGTTTATAATGCAATACCTCGTCACAGGATATACCGGCATACCTGCTCAGTAAAAGCATGACTACCAGCAAAAGCAGTGATGTTATATAAAAAATATATTTCAGACCCTTATCAGTAATCATTTTTCAGGATTATCACCATAGAATTTCCTGATAAAATAGACCGGACGGTTTTGTGATTCCTTGTAACTACGGTATATATATTCACCCAGTATTCCGAGAAATACCAGCTGTACCGATCCAAGGAAATATATACTAAGTAATATTGATGACCAGCCAGGGACAGCTATCCCTGTAGCTTTAGCAACCAGGACATAAATCCCTGCAGCCATAAAAACCAGGGTGCCAACAGTACCCAGGATAAGGCAAAATCTGACCGGAAATCTTGAAAATGAATAGATAGCATCGGAGGCAAGAGAAAAGAGGTTTCTTAGCTTCATTTTCGATTTGCCCTGCAACCTTGCATCGCGGATATATTCCACATCCCCATGTTTAAACCCGATATATGTTCGCAGTCCAGGCAGGTATCTTACTTTTTCCTGCATCGACAGGAGTGCATCAATGGCAATTCTTTTCATAACCGAATAATTACCATAACTGCCCACCGATCCAATATCTCCAATACTTTTGAAAATAAGATGAAATAATCTGGTATACAGGTTACGGCTATCCTTACCTTTTCTTCCTGTCCTCTTTGCACTTATAATATCAAAATCTTCTTTCCTGATTTTATTGTACATCTTCAGTAAAAGTTCCGGTGGATCCTGGAGATCACCATCCATCATACCAACAATATCTCCCTTCGCATATTCAAGACCTGCTGTAAATGCTGCCTGGTGACCAAAATTCTTCGACAGTGATAACAGCTTGATCTTTTTGTTCTTATCCCTATGAGAAAGGATCAGTGATAAACTGCTGTCCGTACTGCCGTCATCAACCACAATAACCTCGTAATCGTCTGTGAATGATTCAATAGACTTAACAATCCTTTCAAGAAGCTCATCAACCAGCTTCTCCTCGTTGTATATAGGTATTACCAGTGAAAACATTACTTAATGCCTTTTCTCAATAAATTATTGAGTGATTAGTATTAGTATCCTGAGAATTTAACCACTAAGAGCACAAAGGTATCCACAAAGGAACACAAAGAAAAGTCATCTGATTATTTATTATTTAATCTTGTTAAGGCAAACTCAACATCATCTTCCAATTCCGGATCCGATGCAAGAAATCTGATTGCACTAATACTATAATCTGTACCCATCCAGCTCAATTCCCTGAGGATAAGTTTTTTTGCTTCATCGGAAGCATCGGGATCCATTAATACCTCAACCATTCTCTTTTCCAGACTCACCAGTTTCTTTTCATCTCCGGCGGCTCTTCTTATCTGGTCACGGATGAATGTAAAATTCTTAGTGCTTTTACCAATTTCATAGCTGCGAAGGTTCATAAAAGCCTCATCAAGTGTTATCTCTTTAATACCTGGCCGTAATACTACACCTGCAGCATTCGGGAAATCAGCAGGAACTTCCTGTGTCACATTTCCTGTTGCAGCCCATTCTGCTCCTCTCTGTAGTGTAACAATAAAACCTGCGCAATGTAATGCGGGACTATCCTTATCCTCAGCATGTCCCAGTGTTGTATGGAATATTCTGCCCTGTCCATAGTTTATTGCCATAAGTACTGGCTCATGTCTTCCTGTTCCTCCGAATGATGTATCGGCAAATGCCGTTGCCAGTAACTGCATATTTTTAGCCGGACCACGCAACTGCTGGTAAAGTTCATCTTCGGCATGCATCCATCTTAAAGGAAGATTATTCGTAACCGGATGGTCTGTAATCCTTGTTCTTATTTCAAACTCATGTTTTTCTCCATGCGAACCTCCAATTCCCCTGGTTGTATCAACAATGAGTTCATTACCTCTGTAATAAACATAAGGTCCCTCTTTTTCATTCCGGTCATTCCAGCCTCCAAGGCCTGTCATCTCATTATATTCTTTCCAATCAGGAAATGGTATGGATGCCGAGTGAAAGATCACTACCCCTCCCCCATTTTTAACAAAATCCACAAATCCTGTTTTCGTATTATCATTCCAATCCTCTCCACAATAGTCCATTACTACAAGGTCATATTTAGAGAAATCAGGATTAAAATCCTGAATATCAGCACCTTTCTTAGGTGTAATCATTATCTCCGAAGAAAAGAGACCGGTAACGTCGAGTATCTCCTTCAGCAGCTCAGAACTGGCCTGCCAGTTATGGGAATCATCCTGTCCGGCAACGATCAATACTTTGCTAACAGTGGTTTTTTCGCAGTTTGTTGAAAACGCTGCAATCATTAAAACCAGTAAGATTATATAAAATTTCCTGTACATATCTTCAATTTTTAAACATTAGGAAGTGTCCATGGTTTACGATATGGTCTGCCAAGCAAGCGGCTTGCCCTGGGATTATCAATTATCACCTCTTTTTCCGGGTCCCAGCGGATAGTCTGACCTGTTATCATAGCAATTTCACCAAGAAGTCCAACCGATATTGCCCTGTATGCAGGTTCTATTGGAGCTATAGGCTGGTTGCCTGAATGAACACAATCAACAAAATTCTGCCAGTGATTTTCACTTTTATATAGATGAATCTCGTTCTCTCCGATTACCTCCTCAAGGATTTTCGGATCTGATGCAGTAAGAATATTTCCCCTGTCGGTATGTATCCATCCTCTGTCACCATACCATGTGGTACCCATTCCATGTTGCAGGCGGGAGGCATTTGCCACTCTCATTTCAATACCATTGGCATACTGGCACAGAATATCGTATTCTACCGGGACATTATAAATACCTTCGGAAGGATAAACACCTTTCCCGCAGATCTCAACAGGGCCTGTATATTCAAGGCCTGCCCCCCAGTTTGCAATATCAATATGGTGGCCTGCCCAGTCGGTGAGTTGTCCTCCTGAGTAATCGAGAATCCAGCGCCAGTCCCAGTGGCTTACTCCCCGGTAAGGTACCCCTGGAGCAGGACCAAGCCACATTTCCCAGTCAAGTTCAGGTGGCACCTCCATTATGGGTGGAGTACCTATTCCTCGTCCTCCATCGGGAAGACCAACCTCAATATAGGTTATTTTTCCTGCCCTCCCGTTAATAACAAGTTCAGCTCCCCGCAGGAAATGAGGCTGGGAACGCTGCCAGCTGCCTGTCTGCCAGATGATATTGTTCTTTTTTACTGCCTGAACAATAGTCTGGCCATCTTTTATTGTCCTGCATATTGGTTTTTCACCATAAACATTCAGTTTCTTATTAATAGCCTCTGTATAGATAATCCCATGCCATTGGTCAGGAAGTGCAATAGAAACAGCATCCAGACTCTCCTCTTCCAGGAATTCACGGAAATCACTATATGTCCGGCAATCATTACTCCTGTTTGCCGTATCGACGGTTCTCTTTGCAAATTCAAGGTGACCTGTATCAACATCGCAGACTGCTACATACCTTACGGCATCCTTGAGCCTTAGGAAATCATGCATGTTTGATATTCCCTGTGAACCGGTGCCTATAGCTCCCATTACAATACGGTTGCTTGGTGCTCTCATACCACCCCTGCCCATGGCTGATGATGGTATTATTTCAGGCAGGATGAATAGTCCTGCAGCAGCTGCCGCAGATCGCCTGATAAAAACTCTTCTTGTTGTTTTACCTCTCATACTTATTATATTATTTGTCCTTTATAAGCGGGTTTTATATTACTTATCACGGGTGTTCCCGGGACAGGTGCTTCAAAGACCATCTCCACAGGCCCTAATTCCAGTTTGGAAGGACCAATATCCATATCCGATCTGAATATTTCATCCCATGTTATTGCTTTACCTGTATAAGCTGCCGTTCTTCCCATAATTGCAGTCAGTGTCGACAGTGCTGTTGTTTCAGCTTCATTGACATAATCTCCTGTCCTGATAGAATATACCAGGTGCATATGTTCCTGGACATATGGAGGAATAACTGTCTGATTCATCTGGTTTCCGTTCTCATCGAGCGGATATTCAAATTTCCATTTAACATTTCCATCCAGATCCCAAATAGTATTCTGGCAGTTGGTATAGCCTTCCGTACCCATTATCAATTCACCGGTTGCATTCGCACAACTGTCAATCTGACGACACATGCTGTGTGAGCTGACACCGTTACCATAATCAAAGTCAACACTGAAAAAATCGTACTGGTCGCCTGTTATCCTCCTGTGCCTTCCCCCGTATCCGATAGCTCTGGTCGGGTATTTACCAATGAACCAGTTTATTACGTCAATATTGTGCACATGTGTATCCAGTATGTGATCACCACAGAGCCAGCAGAAATTATTCCAGTTGCGGATCATATATTCCATATCATCCCAACCCGGTTCACGCTCTCTGAACCAGACATGATCCTGGTTCCAGAAGGCTTTTGCTGAGGTTATTCTCCCTATTGCACCATTCATAACCTGTTTATAGGTAGCAATATAATCTTCCTGGTGTCGCCGTTGTGTACCTGTAACAACATTTAGTCCAATAGCTTCAGCTTTCTTTGCAGAAGTAATAATGGAACGGATACCTACAGGGTCAACAGCCAGAGGTTTTTCCAAAAAAACATGTTTGTTGGTAGTTACGGCTTCCAGAAAATGATCCGGTCTGAATTGTGGAGGAGTGGCGAGTATGACCACATCAATATCGGGCAAAGCCATAAGTTTCTTATAACCATCAAAACCGGTGAAACAATTCTCAGCAGGAACAGGCAGGTCAAATGAAGCAAATCGTTCTCTGCATATATCTAGCTTATCCTGAAAAACATCAGACAGAGCAACAATCTCGAGATCTGGACCAGAGCTGATAAAGTTAATTGCTGCTCCTGTTCCCCTGGCTCCGGCACCTATAAGGCCGGCTCTCAGTTTTTTTCCATTTGGTGCTCCTCTCAGAATAGGTGGCAAACCCAACTCTTTATTTTCAGGCATCCTTTTGCAGGAACTTATTACGGCTCCTGCACCTGCTAATCCGATACCCGCCAGAGCCGTCTTTCCAATAAAATTCCTTCTGTTAATATTCTTCATCTGTTATTTTTTTTAACTTCTTCAACTCTCTTAAACTTTTACCCTCAGAAGTTTTTTCGGAGGAGGGCCTTAAACCCTCTTAAACTCCCTTCAACGCTCTTCAACCCTTTTCAATATATTATTTTATAGTACTACCCGCTTCACATACGACCCTGAAACCCACATCGATACAATCGGAATACCACCAAATACTTTTTGGCATCTGGGGATCAGTAACCAGCCACTCCTTAGTCTTTGTATAATCCCGTGATGCACTTCTCACATCCATGGCATCGCTCTTGAATGATCCTCCGCGAATGACATGTTCCTGTCCCATCAGAGGACCTTTCGGATTTACCGGCAGGGAATCCGGCTTATAAGAATCTTCAGAATAGTAGTCGGAACAAAACTCTGCAACGTTCCCTGCCATATTCTTAAGACCAAAAGGATTTGCCATGATCGCTGATGGTTCTGCAGTTTTAGACTGGCTGTTCTGATTATAAATAACATATGATGCAATAGTGGCAGTATCCGGCCCAAACAATTTCCTGAGAAAGCCATCCGAAGTAAATTTCCCCGGATCACCTTCAAAAAAGTATGGCGTCTCTGATCCTCCCCTGCATGCATACTCCCATTCTGCTTCTGTAGGGAGTCGGTATTTCTTCCCTGTTACTTTTGAAAGCCACTGACAATAGACATTTGCGGCATGCCACGACATTGTAATAGCAGGACGTGATCCTTTACCCCACCCCTGATCGGGTGCACCCCATGGTGGTGTAGCACCGCTGATAGCATCGCTATTTTTATTTGTAACTACAAGTCCTTCTGTTCTCCCCTGTGAACCTGTTGCCCTGAAGAACGCCATATATTCATCCCATGTTACCTCTGTTTCAGCAATCCAGAACTTTGAAAGTGTAACTTCCCTGACCGGTCCCTCATCATCATCCCGCAGAGGTTCATTCTCCGGGCTGCCAATATTAAATGTTCCTCCCGGTAATGCAACCATCTCAAAGGAAACCGTTGTACCCGGTATCGTCTCTGTATAATCTTTAAACTCTTTGACTTCTGCCGGTTCAGTAAAAGGCGGCCTGTCTGTTGAGACTATCACTCCGAAACTTGAGTCATGTTCATGTAATATGGCATTCCTGTCATAATGCCCGACATTAATATGGCAGTTAATACAATTGATGGGGTCCTTACTGGTCATATAGAAGAGATGAGCATTGCCTCCATTAACCGACAGTGTTACAGGAAACAGGTTCTCATGACAGTCCAGACATGAATTCTCATAGACAATTCCCTTTGCATACTCAACCAGCTTTTTCTTCTGCCAGTCTATTTTTGAACTATCCTTAAAGAAATAGCCATAGACATCTTTGAACCCGTGTTTTGCCTTCGCAAACAGATAACCTTGACCTTCAGGAGGCAGATGACATTCAACACAGTGAACAATGGTCCCTGATGAATTATTATAATGGGTTGAGAGTTTCCAGCTCTGATCCGCATGTGGATGAATATGGCATGACATGCAGGATTTATCTGTCGAGGTATTTCTTATCAGCGTACGACCAGGGATATAAAACACAATAAATGCAATTATCCCCAAAATAAAAAACCAGAGCTTTGTTTGACGTTTAACAGGAGATCTGCTTCGATACTTATAATTCATTCTTTCCCGGACAATTCAAAAACAAGATAAAGTTAATCGATTGCCGGACTTAATAATACTAATTGAAATTTTTTTTATAAATTTTTGAGATACCCTCAGAATCTTTTAACGAACCCGTGACAATAGGGCAGTTTATTATTGCTAAAATAATAGTCCTGATGATAATCTTCGGCATCGTAGAATTCGGATGCTTTAGTTATAGCTGTGGCTAATTTATAGCCTTTATCCCCAAGTATTTTAAGATCCTTTTCTGCTATTTCTTTCTGCTGCTCATTCATATAGAATATCTCTGAACGGTACTGGTCGCCAATATCCGGTCCCTGCCCGCCTACCTGGGTAGGATCATGTATTTCAAGAAAAGTTCTCAGGAGTTTATCGTATGTAGTCCTGGTCGGATCATAAATAATTTTAACTGCTTCAGCATGACCTGTTTTCCCGGTACACACTTCTTTATAAGATGGATTTTTCACATGCCCGCCGGTATAACCCGATGTTACTGAAATAACTCCCGGTTCCTTCTGAAGGAAATATTCAACTCCCCAGAAGCATCCGCCGGCAAATATCGCTGTACCGTAAAGTCCCCCCTCAATAATGGCAGGCACAAAATCAAGCGATGCGGAATTAACACAATGACGCGTATCTTTCGGTGTCATCCTTTCTCCAAGAAAAACATGTCCCAGGTGTGCCCCACATGATGCACATGTTATCTCAGTCCGGATACCATCAGGATCGGGTGTTCTGATTACAGCACCTTCTATCTCATCATCAAAACTGGGCCACCCGCAATCTGATTTGAACTTATTTGATGAATAATAAAGTGCCGCACCGCATTGTTTGCAGATATATGTACCCTTCTCCTCATGATTTGTAAACTTGCCGGTAAAAGGCATTTCAGTTCCCTTATCTTTAATAATATATGATTCAGCTTTACTTAGACTGTTATAAGGAAGTTTTTCCTGAGAAAATGATTCTGTTGACATAGTAACAATTATAGTGATAATTAAATATGGCAATATATACTTCTTCATAATTCAATTCTCTTTATAGAAGAATAACAAAATTAAAAGAAAAATGTTAACATGATCCTTATAAAAAATGTTAGCGGAAAATTGAAAAAGAGGGTTTTTAAAATGTTAATAACGGAATACTTGAAAAAATCAATGAGTTAATAAAATTACGGTATAATTTTTGAACTATGAGGAACGTTTAAGTGTTATTCCTTTAATTCTGCCGTTAATGAATCTGGTATTAAAAAATTATCAGTAATTTATTTTGGTATAAGGATTGTTTTTAAAATAAAAGTTTATTTTTGTAATTAATTAATTCTATCCCTGTATGAAAAAAAGTGCTGTAATACTGATTATTTCTTTTGTTGTTGCATTGGTAATTAGTTCCTGCAACAGGGAAACTTGTCCTGCTTACAGCAAAGCAGAAAGTGCCCAGACCGAACATGCCGGTTGAAGCCCGTCTTACTTAATCTTTTATGATTTATAAGTAAGCTCATTATGAAAAAGCTGCTTATAATATTAATATTGTTCTTTTATGGAGCACAATACGTGCGTTCACAGGGTGAACTTGATGAACAGCAGAAGGTATTCTTCCGTAATGAAAGATCTTTCGGTGTTCTTCTCAATTCCGACGGACTGGGAGTTAGTTACAGAGAAGCAAAAAGAATTAATTATCTTAATAAGAAGCTGCTCGAATTTGATGCAGGTACACTTAAACATCCCAGGGAATATAAAGTCAGCAATCTATACACCCAGGCCACTTCTACATTTGTTTTTGGTAAACTTAACTCTGTCTTTTTCTTACGGGGAGGAATAGGCAGGCAGCATGAAATCTTCAGTAAGGAAGATTTCGGTGGAGTGGCTATAAGGTATTTTTATTCAGCCGGACCAGTAGTTGCTATATATAAACCAATATATTACAGGGTTATGTATGTGGTTTCGGATTATAGGTATGAGATAAGAGAAGAAAAATTCGATGTGGCAATTCATACGGTTAATGATATATATAGTAAAGCACCATTTACTAAGGGTCTTAAAGAAACAAAAGTACTTCCCGGACTTTTTTTAAAAGGAGGTTTTAATTTTGAATACAGCAAAGAGGATAAGTTAATTCATGCTATTGAACTCGGGGTACAGATTAATGCCTTCCCCAAAGAAATACCCATTATGGCCAGTCCGGATAACAGGGCCATATTTTTCTCATTATTTGCAAGTTACAGGTTCGGGATCATTGTTGATCCTCTCCATCCTGAGGAGACCAGGTTCTCAAATCTCTTCTCAAAGAAAAAGAGTAACTGATAGAAGCCGTCCCTTGTAAATTCTCGGGAAATTATTACTTTTGTGGTTCGATTTATTAACCATAATTATAATATAGGTATGTCAAAAATTAAAGTAGCTATTAACGGTTTCGGCAGAATTGGCCGTAATGTGTTTAAAATTGCCCTTGAGAGAAACGATATTGAAATAATCGGTATCAATGACCTCACCGATACGCATACACTTGCCCATCTGCTTAAATATGACTCAACCCAGGGAAGATATCCGGGAGTCACATTTGATGATGAGAATATCATAGTAAACGGTATTAAGGTAAAGGTATTTGCAGAAAAAAATCCAGCTAATATTCCTTGGCCGGTGAATCCGGATGTAGTAATAGAATCAACAGGAATATTCAGGTCAAAAGAGAGTCCAAAAGGCGGTTATGGCGATCATCTCAAAAATGGAGCTAAGAAGGTTATACTTACAGTACCGTCGAAGGATACTATCGACGCAATGATTGTTCTTGGTGTTAATGATGATGATCTGAAGCCTGAACATCAGTGTGTTTCAAACGCTTCATGTACCACAAACTGTCTGGCCCCTGTCGTCAAGGTATTAAACGACACTTTCGGTATCGAGATTGGTTATATGACTACAATACACTCATATACAAACGATCAGAGGATTCTAGATCTTCCTCACAGTGATCTCAGACGTGCCAGATCAGCTGCTCTTTCTCAGATACCAACAACAACAGGTGCTGCCAAAGCTGTCGGCAAGGTCATTCCTGAACTCAAAGGTAAACTCGACGGCATTTCAATTAGGGTCCCCACTCCTACCGGATCATTGGTCGACCTCGTTGCAGTTCTTAAGAAAGAGGTCACAAAAGAAGAGATAAATGCAGCTATGAAAAAAGCTGCTGAAGGACCGATGAAAGGTATTCTTGAATATACTGAAGATCCTATTGTATCGGCTGATGTTATTCATACAACAGCCTCATCAATATTCGATTCCCTGAGTACTATGGTTAACGGAAAAATGATAAAAGTTTTGTCGTGGTACGACAATGAATGGGCTTACTCATGCAGGGTTGTTGACCTTATTCCGATGGTTGCAAAATAATAAGAAA
>CAZDOM010000083.1:0-13447 GCA_964507015.1 uncultured Rikenellaceae bacterium
GGATGTTAAAAAGACCCTCCCTGGCAAAGTCAGTGGTGGGCCTGGCTTTGAAACCGGCAGGCGGAATAAGTCTCCTGCCCCTGTATTTGCCTCCTATTATTCGCAACCTGGTACTGTAAAAAGATTTATGAACCTGTGAAGCTCAATATCATTGAATACATAACTGAAAGTAAAATTACCGGAAGGATCAGTAAACTTCAAATTCCTGATATATAAGGCAAAATTTGAGTAAATATCGTCATACTTTCCTGTCAGTCCGCTCAGATGCAGAATCTGATCGTTTTTGATATCAAGACTCTTAAAAACATTGAGGACATAATAGAGAATATCTGATATATTCCTGAAACTGAATGTATTACTGAATTTAAGCAATTTATTCTCGAAGATGAAGAGATTAAAAAATTCCCTTTCAATATGCAGGTGAACATATTTTCCATCACTACTCCGGCTGTTATGGAACATCTGGCTCATCAGTGATTTTGTATGATGACAGGGATGGACACCCGGGTAAAACCCGGCAGCTGTATCGATCAGGTATTTCTGAACTGAGAAGATAATATAGGCATCAGGATCAGAGATCTTATTGACAAGAATAGTATCATTATCCTCTTTGATATGGTTGAGTGTAAAATACTCTTCTTTCTTACCCGGATCATAAAGCGGTGAGGGGATGAGTGTTGAACGGTATGAGGGTATGATGAGGTTGACTTTCTTATAACCTCTCGTAAGAAAGTCATCCTTACTTATTATTTCACTTATTTGATCATTAGAAAGATACTTGTCAGTATCAGGTTCATGTGAACGTAGAAGAATGTATTTGTTCCTTAATGTGTCAAGCAGGCTGAAGGCAAACCCGTCTCGGCTCATCTGAACCGATAATTCATAGTTCTCAGTCGAGTTTATATCAAGTGTCTCATCAAAAAGCTCCAGAAACGGCATCGAAGAAATATTAGTTCTTTTCTCTGTGTAACTCTGTGACTCCTCTGTGTATCTCGGTGTAAGTTCTTAAAAAAATATTGCTCTGAGTTCCACTGAGAAGACACAGAGTTACACTGAGGTATATTTTAATTGTTGTTCAGATTAATTAAGTTTACAAACAAAATTAGAAAAAATATCCATGCCGCTGTTTTTTCCCTGTAAATTGTGATGAGAGATGCCATAATATATGAGAACCTTTGCAAAAATCTGGGTAATGTACCGACAGATGACCAGTCGGAAGCTCTAAGGAAGATCGCATTATATGTCGCAGAGAACAGTAATGATGTCATTTTCCTGCTTACAGGTTATGCAGGTACGGGAAAGACCAGTGCGATAAGTGCAGTTGTGCAGTCATTGGATCTGCTGAGGATCAGGTCAGTGCTTCTTGCTCCAACAGGCAGAGCCGCAAAGGTCCTGGGATCCTATTCAGGACGACAGGCCTTTACCATTCATAAAAAGATTTACCGCCAGAAATCCAATAAAGACGGGATGGGAAGCTTCGTTCTTGACAGGAATCTGCATCGCGATACCTATTTTATTGTGGATGAGGCATCTATGATCTCTAATATGTCGTCAGATATATCACTTTTTGGAAGCGGAAAGCTTCTGGATGACCTGATTGAATATGTATATTCCGGGATTGATTGCAAGCTAATACTTGTCGGAGATGCAGCCCAGCTGCCACCGGTAGGATCAGTTCTAAGTCCGGCTCTCGATCTGAAGGCACTGAGTGAATACGGCTTTGAACTGCGGAACGCAGAACTGAAACAGGTGGTCAGGCAGAGTGAATTATCAGGAGTACTTATGAATGCGACCGGTGTAAGATTACAGATCATGGAAAATAATCTTGTACACCCTTCAATTGATTGTGTAAATTTCAAGGATGTGATAAGGCTCAGCGGTGAAGAGCTGATAGAAGAACTCTCATCATCATATGGGACCTGCGGCCTTGATGGTACAATAATCGTTGTAAATTCAAATAAGCAGGCGAATAAGTATAATCAGGGTATCCGCAACAGAATATTTTTTCGTGAAGAGGAGGTAAGTTCCGGAGATATTATTATGGTGGTAAAGAATAATTATTTTCTTCTAGAGGATGATGAGGAGGGGCCCGGTTTCATCGCTAACGGCGATATAGCCGAAATAAAGAAGATCAGAAAATACGAGGAACATTATGGATTCAGGTTTGCGGAAATGACATTGTATTTCCCCGACTATGATTTCGAGGTGGAGTCAAAGGTTATGCTTGATGTATTACATCTTGACACACCGGCATTACCTGCCGAAAAAAACAGCGAGCTTTTTCATAATATTCTTGAAGAATATATCCATATCAGAACAAGAAGAAAACAGTACGAGGCAGTGCGCAATGATCCTTATTTCAATGCTTTACAGATAAAATTTGCCTATGCGGTAACTTGTCATAAAGCACAGGGCGGACAGTGGGAGAGGGTCTTTATAGACCAGGGAATGTTTAACCGGATGGAGATATCTCTTGATTACCTCAGGTGGTTTTATACTGCACTTACCAGATCAACCGACAGGGTATACCTTGTGAATTTCAGAGATGATTTCTTTGCCTCTGATTCAGACTAGCATCCTGATTTATTCTTCTCTGTGTAACTCTGTGTCTCCTCAGTGGCTCTCTGTGTAAGTTTTTAAATACCCCTTCAGATGCACGGAGATAAACAAAGAAGACACAAAGTAATTCAGAGTATTAAAATCTTAAATTATTGCTGTAATGATGTGATGTGATGTGATATGATATGATATGATATGATACAATTTACGGAGTAAGGATATACATAAAAAAAAATACTATTTTCGTCTTGACCGGTAATGGACAATAAGAAATTCATAAATAACTATATAGTATTTACGATTTTTGTGATCGTTTTTGCAGTTTTTTCCTTTAAAACAGAAAATGAAAATTCATCTGACACACTTGCATCTGTCCTGAATACTCTCCCCCCAATTAATTTTCAATTTAATGATGTGATGCCTGACGGTATCAATGAGATTACACTTCCGTTGAAAAATGCAGGACGTCTCTTTATGCTCGAAGCTACTATTGACAATGTTAAGGGCAACCTTATTTTTGATTCCGGCGCCACCGAACTGGTACTGAACAGAACATATTTCAGAGATCATGTGAAAACCGGAAGCCGTAATTCACTTGGAATAACCGGGAGTGTAAATGGAGTTGATAGAATTAATATTGGCAAACTAAATATCGGACCTCTTAAATATGAAAAACTGACTGCTTCAATGGCCGACCTGGGACATATTGAAAACCAGCGTGGTGTAAAGATACTGGGTTTAATGAATTTCGAATTGATAAGAGATTTTGAGATTGTAATTGATGCAGAACAGAATGAGTTACAGATTCATCGGATTGACAGATCAGGCGACAGAATATCAGGTTCTTTAAAAACACCTAAATATGATTATAAACAGAATTTTACAACCTATAATAATATTGTTTTTTTAAGGATAAATATTAATGGGAAGCCTTTAAAATTCTGCTTCGATACAGGAGCCGAGATAAGTGCTCTGAATATTGATGTTCAAAAACAGGTATTGAGCTCTGTATCAATTGAAAGGAAAATAGACCTGCGAGGAAGCGGTAATTTAAAGAAAGAGGTATTTTTCGGAAGATTAAAAGAACTTAATCTCGATGGCTATAAAATTAAAAATATGCAGATTATAGTAACAGGTATGGATGCTTTGAGTGAAGCATACAATACGACTATTGACGGGATTCTTGGTTATAATTTTTTGTCTGAAGGCACAATATGTTTTAATTTCGTTAAGAAACAGTTATTTATTAAGTTTAAAAATAAGGATCAGGAATGAGGGCTATTTCAGGATATATTATAATGACTCTTCTGGTTTTCACCCTTCAGGGATGTCTGGATAGTTATAAACCTCAGGCTGTTATGAAGGTGGAGGATGACAGGATTATTGTGATTCTGGACAGACGTTGGGATAGCCTTCAGGTAAATGAAATTATTAACCGTTATGATCTCGATTCAAACCTTATCGCAGCTGCTTATTCAAATCAAAATGAATATATAAGTGATAGTATTATATGGAAAATAAGGGCAAAAGGGAGTCACTTAATAGAATTAACCCGCCAACTGGACTCGAAAAATATGTTTAGCCTGAAAGTAAACGATATAATGCTTTTTGAAGACCTGTTGTCGCAGGTGGGAATAATACCAGGTAAAAACTCTATAGTCTTTGGTTTTAACAATCTGGAAAAAGGAAGTCTGTTCAATTACAAAGATTCTATGGCCCTTTTTGTACTGGAAGGTTATAACAGGGCACATGAGGTACATTTATCAGGATCGTTTAATTCGTGGAGCACCTCAGCAAATCCCATGTATAAAACCGATAGCGGGTGGATTGCTGAAATTAAATTGCTGCCCGGGAGATATACTTATAAATACATTGTTGACGGCAGATGGATACTTGATCCTTTTAATTCACTGACAGAAAGGGAAGATAACAGGGGTAAGGTTTCGGTTATTTACTGTACTAACCATTTGTTTTCACTGGATGGGTACCCTGAAGCAAGGAATATTGTAGTTACAGGTAATTTCCTTAACTGGGACACCAAAGGGAAACAAATGACCAGGATGGAGAATAGGTGGGTTCTCCCTGTTTACCTGAGAGATGGAACATATACATACAAATTCATTGTAGATGGGGAGTGGATTACGGATCCATCCAATCCTGATATGAGAAGTGATGCAGATGGCAATATGAACTCATTCGTGAGCCTTGGTGAAAAACAGAATTTCAGGTTAAAAGGTTTTGAAGATGCAGACAAGGTGGTGATTACCGGGTCATTTAATAACTGGCGTGAGAATGAGCTGTTAATGACAAAAGAGGATGGAGGCTGGTCACTGGATTATGCTTTACCTTCCGGAAATTATGAATATAAATTCATTGTTGACGGCAGATGGATGCCCGACCCGGAAGATCCTTTAACAACGGGATCCGGCGACTATACCAACTCATTTATTTCAATAAATCCAAATTTTACTTTTTCCCTCGACGGATATAAGGCTGCAGATAATGTAATCGCCACAGGTTCATTCAATGGATGGTCTGAAGAAAAATACAGGATGAAACCGGAAGAAAGCGGATGGCAGCTGCCGCTCTATCTAGAACCAGGGAAATATACTTATAAGTTTATTGTAGACGGAGAATGGATACTGGATCCGGCCAACGATCTGTGGGAAGAAAATGAATATGGTACCGGTAACTCGGTACTATGGGTAGAACCTTAGATTATTGCTTTAAGGATATAATTAGAAATGATTTCCAGTGTAGGGATCTCCTGGTCATTATCCCAGGTGATATCTTTATTGGTTGTTGTTACTACTATTAAATCAAGATCAGGAAAATTGATTATATACTGACCCCCCATACCCATGGCCATGAACATATCGTACCCGTTTATTTTACCCAGCCACCACAGGTAACCGTAGTTATAATCTGTTAATGATCCCCATTGAACACCATTGTCAGCCCATGTTTTTGTAAGTGAAGCTTTCACCCATTCATTGGAGACTATCTGTTTTTCGTTTATCATACCATCGTTGAGGTACATATAACCAAGCACTGCCATATCGCGCGGCCTCATAAAAATGTCATAACCACCTGTATTATGCCCTGCCGGATCAGTACGCCACTCGATAATTTCTATACCCATTGGTCCGGTCAGATTTGCATTAGCATACATTAAGGCACTTTTCCCGGTTACTCGTGTTAAAATTACCGATAGGAGGTGTGTCTGCAGCGAATTATAGGAAAATTTCTGTCCCGGATCATATAACAATGGCAGCCTGAATGTCTCTCTTATCCAGTTACTTGTCTGGACAACAGGTATAAGATTGTTTTCCTCATTGTCTATTCCCATCCTCATGGTCAGCAGGTGCCTGATAGTGACATCATAGAAGCGGGGATCCATCCCTTCATAGGCATATTCGGGGAAATAATCCATAACTTTTTTATCAAGATTTTCAATAAGACCATTATCATAAGCAATACCGACAAGGGCTGACATAAAACTTTTTGTATCGGACCATATCTGGTGTGCCATGTTTTCAGAATATCCGTTGTAATATTCTTCTGCAACAAGGTACCCATTCTTTATTACCAGGAGTGCATCAACAAAACCCAGGTTTTCTGCTTCATAATAAGCCGAGTCAAGTGTTTGCTGATCAATTCCAACTTCAGATGGTGTTGCTTCAGTCCATTTAAAACGAAAACGATCATTCGATTTGCTGCATGAAACAGTAACTATTAACAAAAGCAAAAAGCAGAAGATAAATGATCCGCTATTCTGAATAAAATGTGGGATTGAAAGGTGATAAAGTAGATCTTTTAGTTTCATTATTTTTCTTGATTATCATTTATAAGACCTTTCAGATATGAAAATCCCCATGATTATTGATAGGAATAATCTGCTTTTAAAATAGAGCGTTCCACGGATTATTTCATGACAATGATATTTTTACGGCTGAACTCAGTTTCTTAAATTGTAAATTAAATAATAAATGACTTACCATATATAAGGAATAAGCCTGTACTTAGTTTTAATGCAGTACTCATTATAGCCTTTAAGGTTTTCCTTGAGTACCTTCTCCTCGTTGATGATCCTGAGCACAAGCGAAACAGGGAGAAGAACCATAGGTATCAGTCCCCAGTAAGAGCCTAGAGCCAGGGGAGTCGGAAGGTACATGATAAGAACCCCGAAGTACATTGGGTGACGAACGACACTGTACAATCCTGTTGTAATTACTTTATGTTCCTGATCGATCTCAACTATCCTCGAAGCGTAGCTGTTCTGCCTGAAAACCATGAAAATTATAAGATATCCTCCAAGAATGACGGCATCTGTTGCTATTATTACTTCCAGCGATACGTCCGACCAGCCAAAGCGCCTGTCAAGCCCGGGAATAATAAATGCTGCCATAAATACTGGAAGGTTAATAAGCTGTATAAGCTTTTGTTCCTTTACTTTTTCTGTTCCTTTTGTCCGCCGTTCAAGGAACTTCGGATCCATTTTAAGAAAGTAGAATAGCACGAATATCATCGGGGCACACAGTATGGAAAAATAAAGATATACCTGCCAGTAATTGAAGGTACCTGCAGGAAGCAGGGTGCATAGTCCGATGAATAGTGGTACTAACGAAAACCTGACAATCATTTTTCTAATAAGAGCAGATCTCTCCTGTTGAGTTATTTCACTTTTTGTTTCCATAATGTTTCAAAAATATATCCAGAAACTTATTTTCAACGCATCCAATAAGAAAACTTTCGTCCGGTGAGATAAAGGCATTGTAGAGAGAAAGTAAACTGTTTTTCCATCGGTTGAAAAGCAAGGTTCCAGGAAGTAATATTGACGCTGGCGTGCAAAGGGTGCAATTTCAAGAGCGAATAATTCCGGTGTCATGCCGGGAGGTTTTTGTCCCAGGTAAGAGAGGTTCGAGCTTGTAGTTTTTATTTGCTGTCCTTCAATTGCGAAGCTGAACAAAGCCAGGAGGGACAATATCAGAAGTCTTTTCATGATATGGTTTATTTAATTAACACAAGGCAATACATCCTCAAAAATTATCTGTATTATGCTCATCCAGTGTTCACCGGCCTGCTGATCTGTCAGATTGCTTGTCCAGCAAGTGGCCGTGACAACAAGCTGCTGATCGGGAACTATAATTATAAATTGGCCGCCCCACCCCATTGCCATATAATAACGATGGCCATTGGTATTTCCGAGCCATACCTGGTAACCATATTCCGGGCCGTTAGGGACATCATTGTTTGTTGAAATCTTTGTTGTGGTCATTTCATCGATCCATGCTTCAGGTACTATTTGTGACCCGTTGAAATATCCTTTATGCAGTATAAGATTTCCGAATTTCACCATATCGTGTGGTTTAATCCTGAGCCATGCAGCGCCGACAGGATAACCCCTGTTATCAGTGCTCCACCCATATTCTGTTATTCCCATAGGATAAAAGAGATACTCCTCAGTAAAGTCAGCTGTATTCATCCCGGTGGCTTCAGTTATTATTGCCGACAGGAGATGGGAAGCTCCGTCACTATAATTAAAAACTGTTCCGGGAGTCGCAACAAGTGGAAGGTCTATAATAAACTGCAGGTTATCGTCCGATTCAAAAAAACACTCCTCAATAAGACTGGATGTTGTTGTACCATTCCATGCATGGCCGAACGACATTTTCATTAGCTGGTCAATGGTTATGGCAGCTTTGGTGTCATCAGGAAAACTAACAACACCTGTAAGGTATTTGCTTATAGGATCATTTACGCTCTCAATGTAGCCTTTATCTATTGCCAGGCCGATAAGTACACCGGTAAACGTTTTTGTTACCGACATTATATTTTTAATACTGTCAGGACCATAGCTGTTATAATAATAGAACTCTTCTGCAATAATTGTGTCATTACGACATACAATCAGACTGAGAGCACCTTCAATACCTTTCATCTTATCGAAAGCGAGAGTAAGCTTTTCACCGTTGATATTAAACTCATCAGCAAGGAGAAAACGATTTTCAGGCTCCTTTTTACATGAGAACAGCAATAATATGGAGCCAAGAATAAGAAAGAATGAAACAGAAATTAGCTTTTTCATATAATACTCATTTACAACTTTCAAGAACCAGCTTATACAGGTATAACTCAAAATTATCTTTCCACCTCTCGTTATCCTGGACGTAGGGCCATGCAGTAACAACAGCAACAAGGTTTTTATCAGGTGCAACCATGATTGTCTGACCTCCGTGCCCTGCAGCCCAGAAAATATTATCATCGGGATACATCCAGAAATAATACCCGTATGCCCATCCATTTATTGAAGTATAGTGAGGTTTTGTGGCTTCATCAACCCATATACTGTCGAGAATCTGATGGTCTTTCCATTTACCGTGCTGAAGCAGCACCTGCCCGAATTTTGCCATATCACGGGGTTTTAGATTGAGGTTTGAAGCACCGAATGTAACTCCATCCTTTGATGCCTGCCAGTACCAATCGTCAATTCCAAGAGGATCAAATAAGTATTCTCTGGCAAATTCCGACATGGGTTTCCCGGATCTTTTCTGAATGGCATAAGATATCAGATGAGGACTGGCATCTGTATAAAAAAATGATACTCCCCGAGTATAGAACCATGGAGCTGATAGTGCATATTCAACCGAATTATCTGTAAAAAAACGCTCATACCCCGAATTTATATTCTCGCCGGAACAGCCGGTTCTCATTGTTAAAGCATTATCTATTGATATATCTTTTTTATCGGGCTGATTTATAAAATACTCAGGATAAATATCACTCAGTTTCTGGTTTACGGAATCTAGCAATCCGTTTTGAAGTGCAATGCATGCCAGTATGCCGGTAAAGGATTTAGTACAGGATTTAATATTCTGTATCCGGTTAATATCATCGGAGTTATGCGGATATACCTCTCCAACAATCTTGCCATTTCTCACTATTACCATGCTCCGAACAAGGTAATATTTATCCTCCTTGTAGATATATCTGAATGCTTTGTCCAGTTTGATACTGTCAATATCCTCTTTTGAAGGGGATGTGATTTCCCATCCGTCACCGGTTTCAGCAGGCTTAAATCCTGAATATGGTAATTTAAAAGGTTCATCTTTGAGACATGAGTTTGAAAGCAGGAAGATTGTTACCAAAGAAATGATCCTGGAAATTCCTTTCAGTAACAATAATTGATGCAATATGATCTTTAACTTGCACATTTTCAGTTGCATCCAAAACCGATTCCTATATTAAACCTTGATAATCTTATTGGATAACTTTTATCCTCAGCAACGCCGGAGTATAGGAATTCTCCGGAAACCGACCAGAAATATTTCCCTTTTAAGCCAACAGGCATCCGGTATTCAGTTTTAATACTTGTAAGAATTATATTATCGGGAAGAGCGAATTCGAAATGGCTGTTGGTAATCTTAATTATATTAGATAAAGTCCATTCCTCCTGTGCATAAATTCTTAAATAATCGGGACGGCTTAAGAATCCCAGCAGGGACGAATTAAGCGAAGTGATCCATACGGAGTGATTATCAAGATTGAATAAAAACCTTGCGAATGGCCCGGCTGAAAGCGATGTCCCCCAGTATGCCCTTGATTCATCCCAGACAGGAAATTCCTCAATAGACCAGTTATACCAGGCAGTTACGCCAAAATGAATATTGCTCAAGTTGTTTTTTAAAAGATTATAACCCCATGAATATTTCATATTAACCTGTCCGGTTTGTGTCACTTTCTCCGTTTCCAGTTTGGTTTTCAGATGGTTGTAACTTACAGTAAAATCAATACTATAATAATTTTTGTTTGTTCTCTCAAAGAGATAATAAAATCCGGTATAGAGTCCTGAGTGGACCTTAGGTAAAAGGATCTCCTCTTTAAGTTTCTGGTTTCCAATATTCAAACTTAAGAGATGAGATTTAACTAGCTTAATAGTGTCCTGACACCGGATATTCTGGCAGGGAACCAGGAAAATTAACAATATGAGATAATTCCTCCGGAACATCAGGATCTCTTTACTAAAAGACCGCTTAGGCTTGGGGAACCCTGTCATTTATTTTCAATTATTAAGTTCTTTCCTGATTTTATCAATGTCGATAACCATTACCCATATATCAAAATTCTTTCCAAAGGCAAGTTTTTTCCCATCGGGCGACCAGGTGGCAAAGCCCTCCTGTGAAGGATCAGAGGTCGGCTGTCTTAAAGTAAACATATCCTGTGTGTAAGATAATGTACTATAGATCAGCATGATGCTGAAAATAAAGTTGATTTTTTCCATTATAGATAGTTTTTCATAATTATTGTTGTAACGATCTGATAATGAGATTTTCATTCGCATCCTTCTTTCATCTGGTTGGATAATAATTAAATTTACTTTAACATCTCAATTGCATACTCTAATTGTTTGTCCTTATTATTTTTTATATCAGCTTCTGTTTGTACAACACGAATTTCTGGCAGAATTCCATTCCAGTCAATTGGCAAACTATCATAACGGCAAGCGTATGTTGTACCAATATGAATATGCTTACCGCTTGGTAAAAGATAATTAGACTGAATATTATCAGCAACATTATTACAAGCAGCTCCGGTAGTGGTATCGCCCAAAAGAGTCACTGTCGGAATTTGGTTCATCAATTCGGCAAATAACTCTCCGGCACTGATAGTCGTTCCATTGATCAGGATAACAACGGGACCCACATATCTTTCTTTAGAGGTTTTTGGTTGTATTGGATCTTTATTATACGGTACATTTCCTTTCGTAAAACCCTTCATATAGTTAAGAGGCGATTGAATAAATCGGGAAACAACCTTTTCAATATTCCCGGTTGAACCCCCGACGTTTCGCCGAACATCTATTATCAGCCCTTTGGTATTAATAAGCTGATCCAGAACTACATCAAAATCATCCATTGTGCCTTCGTCATTAAATGAGGATATGCAAACATATCCGATATTATCACTGTGTATTACATATTCTACTCTTTCACGACATGCTAATTGCAGCATAGAGTCGAAATACTTTCGGACAACCAGAGGAGAGTAAGCATTAATATCCCGTTTAAATCTTGGACTCTGATAGGGAATAATGAAACCATGACCCTTATTTAATAAAAAAACATGTGGGTCTTTCAATTCCTTTAACAGATCAAATAACACCTTATAAGACTCATCGCCCTCCGCATTTTCAGTGCGTAAGCGATATACCGTATAAATGCTGTCCCAGTTTATTTTCTTGTATTCAAGCAATGGATAAACATCATTGACAGCATTCCATGCGATTTCAAAATCTTCGATATTTTGATCTGACTCTGGTGGTTGAACGATTAAATCACTGCAACTTGTTTGTAGCATTGTGATTATAACTAAAAGAATAAATAGATTCCGCATCTTTTAAGGCTCCTTTAAAAATGATAAGTGACGGTACAGATTATATTGTCACTTGCTGCGAGAAGATATTCCCAGGTTGTTATTCTTGTTAAATGGAATTCATAACGCAATTTTAGTGATAACGCTTTAACAGGATAATAACGAACACCAAAATTTATTTGAGAATTTAGACCGCTGAACGGGGTAAGTAACTTTAAGCGAGATTCATCTTCACCGTTATTATCGACCTCTATTATTTCAGGCATTCTGATAACGACCGAGAAGACATTCATTTGCATTGAACTTTCAAATTTAAATTTTTCTCTTAGTGGCATAATGAACATTGGATGTACACCAAGAGAAAGGAGGGCGGCAACTGAGAAATCAAAAAACATACCATCATTTGCAAAATTGAGTCTATTATAATAGGTGTAAAAATCGGCATAAGGTCCCAGGTAGGTATATACTTTTTTCGAGAATAGCGAGAATGTTCCGGCTGGATAAAGATAATCCCCTTCAAGAGAAAAGAGTACAATATTTGCCGCCATCTCATTGTTCCTGATCTTAGAAGAGCTGCTATATTTCAAGTTCAGTTGAACAGCCCTGTTTCCATGAAATTGGGACCAACCAACTTTAAAGTAGGGTAATATTCCTGAATATCTTTCCTTTGAGAAAAAGTTATCCTTAACAGAGAACAAACCTGCTCCATAGTCAATAGTAATGCCTCTGGGGTAAACATTTTCATGAGTGAGATCATTTTGCTGTGCATAAGAATTGATATGAAAACCAAAAGCCAGTAGCATAATAATTATGATAGATCTTTTCATTACTGCCTCCTTGTTTTTTCTTTTGTTAATTTTATTAATCGCTTGCAAATGAAAAGTGCTGCTGGACAACAATCCATTTTCCGTTCCTTTTTTCAAGCACTCCTGTCCATCTTGCATTTTTCCAGCTGGCAGGGTCTCCTTTCCATTCATTAATGTCATCAAGATAACAGAAGAACCAGGCGACATCATGGTTTTGAGAGAAGTTAATACGTAAATCACGCAGTTCATGCCTTATTGCCTTGAAGTCAGGGCTACCCCAGAAACTCGAGTCTTTCCTTACATCATTAAAACCGAACTTCACTCTTTCATAGGGTGTTACGCTGATAAAAGCAGAATCGTTGGCAATACTTCCGTAAAACAGGTCAAAATCCTTATCAACAGCCCATACGAAAACATTGTCAATAGATTGTTCCACAAGCTGAAGTTCCTTTTCCTGATCAAAGACTTCATGTTTTACTTTATCCTTACATGATGTAAGTATTAAGATGATCAAAAGCAATATTTTATATTTACCTTTCATTTTAATTTATGCTGCAATACTGTCTTAAATTTTAAGTTAATAAATTAAGTCTATTCATATCGCAGTGAGTCAGCCGGATTAGCCAATGCCGAACGGAATGTAACCGAAACAACTGTTACCGTTGCTATAACTAAACTTATTATTGCTCCTGCAATAAATATACCGGCAG
>CAZDOM010000084.1:0-13440 GCA_964507015.1 uncultured Rikenellaceae bacterium
GTTCAATAGCACCTGATCCGTCCGGATCTATTGTATATATGCCATCAGGTGATCCGGGGTTATTCTCGAGTATGTCTTTACAATTCTTATAGTAATATGGTGCAGATACGTTACCTATTTTGCTTATCGATTCAATGGGGACATTACCTATTTTACTTATTGCATCTTTATCTGTTCCGCCAATCTTTACTGCTTCCTGACAAAAAGAATTTGTTGTAAACAAAAAACTCAGAATAAATAGAAAGGGCCAATTTTTAGATTTCATATTTTTATATTATCAATACCTGTGTTTATCTCATCCAGATTGATCCGTAGTTGAAATATTCAGTACCTGTTCCGGTCCAATATGGTGCATCCTGGTAAACTTCTCCGCCGCCTCCCCAGAAACTTCCGCTCCAGCAGTTGCCATACCACCATGAGGCATTGTTGTAATTATTACTGCAATTACCAGTTGAAGCGTCATGGTCGGCATCATATGTAGTAAATCCCCTGCCATTATGATAGGTATATAGTCCCGGGCTGGAGGTCCCTTCTGAATTAATAGTGACAGATTCGTTAGACATTTCAAGGGCATACCAATTACTTTCATTAAGTGATAGATCGTAGTATGCCTGGTGCGAAAGAAAAGAAGGAGATAAGCCCATATCGAGTCTTGCCCTTGTGCCAAGCAGATTCCAGTACCTTAAACCGACTAGCATATCGAATGATGTAATATCTGCCGAAAAAGTTCCTTTAAGGTTGACGCCTGAAACTGCATTTATCCAGGAAGGTGCCGGACAACCGGTTGGTGCTATATTACTTAATAAAACCAGTGTCCAGCCGCCGCCGTCAGTAGTCATATCACAGTAGCAGTCAAATGGATCAATTTCTCCTTCTCCGTCAGGATCGATGGTATATAATCCATCGGTTGCATCCCCTTTATTATCCTTGATCTCCTTGCAGTTTTTATAGTAGTATGGAGAAGGAATGTTACCTATTTTGCTTATTGATTCAACGGGCACATTACCTATTTTGCTTATAGCGTCTTTTTCTGTCCCGCCTATCTTCACTATTTCCTGTCCAATAGAATAAACAGAAAGGGAGCCTCCTGTTACTATTATTAGCAAAAATTTCTTCATATTGGGACTAATCAATTTCGATAAGCATAAGGTTTGGATTGAAGTATATTGTATTTGTTTTGGTTGCATATCCGACAATCTGTACCTGGTAGCCGCTTGTTGAGGGAATAGTCTGTGTTAATTCACCAGAAACAGATGAAACATATATTAATCCTCCGGGAGTCCATGTCCAGTTATCATTACTTAAAAATCCTTGCAATATGATCCTTTTAGATCCTGTTCCTCTTTCAAGTGCAAGTGCAACACATGGCATTGTAGCTACAGCATCTGCATCGGCTTCTTCGTAATTGCCATCGGAAGCCATAAACAATGCTGCCCCGAATCCAATACTGTTTACATCAACTATACCCAAAGTTACTACACCATTACCAGATAGATCGTTTGTTGAACTACTTATGTTAATACCACCTGAATTCGTTTCTTCGTCGTCATCTTTCACACATCGGCAACTATAACCATTTCTGTTCTCATTATCATTTACACCACGTCCGATTGTCGAATACTGATAATACAAGACACGAGAAGATGCATTATCACCAGAACCTCTGGATGTCCAATAAACAGCATATTTATTCAGGTTATCGAATCCGGTACCAGTCCAGCAACGATTGCCAGCAGGAATTCCCGTAAAACCTGTTTCGTTTGTTGCTCCTGTGTTTGGTGACCAAAAATGATCAAATCCTGCTTCTTTAAGTTTTCCTCCTTCATTTGTTCCACGACTCATCCCGGTTTTGTTTGTATCGGTCGGACTCATTCCAAGATATAACTCTAATTCCTGCCACTCGGCATCACTTGGAACATGCCATCCATCGGGACAAATACCCTGAACATTACTGGGATTAGAATTGCTGCTGATTCCATTCGTGACTGTCTGCCATGTATAATATGCCCCCCATGGTTCTGCATTAAGCGGATTATTATCCTGGAATGTATATGCTCTATCGGTTATTGTTAATGCTTCCCAGGCTGCAATATCTGTTACCATTGGAATAGGAGTACCATCAGGGTACTTTGTAGTCCTTATGTTTTCTGCCATCCATACCTGATTTCCAATTTTAACGGTATTGTAAATATTGCCATCAATATCTTTTAACAGACCACCAGTATAAAACTTATTTTCCAATTCATTAACCTGATTTCCTAATTCATTTGCATTTTCCGAATACAATGCATAAGGCACGCTTAACAGTTGACTTGTACCTGTCTCTTCGTAATCATAGGTGCCGCCTGGTCCGTCAATGTCAATTTCAACTTTAACAAAATAGTGACCGTCACCCCAATCAATGTCTACAAAATCTCCCTCGACTACATCATCCCCCTCACCAATATTGAATGTAACTAGTCCGAAATCATTTGTGGTGCGATCGAATGTTTCAACATAAACAGCAATGCCGTCATCAGTATATTGAAGAATGCTTATTTTGAAATAAACATTCTGGTCATCAAGGATTTCATTTGCAGCATCGCGTACAACTGTCTGGTATTTAAAGCTTTGAGGAGCCTGTGCAATTACAACAACTCCAATAAGCAAAACGGCTAAAGAAAGTAAAATTCGTTTCATCACTTATTTTTTATTATTTTAAAAATGGCTATTTCTGTGTTATTCTTATAAATCTTAAGAAGATATGTAGAAGGAGTGAGATTGCCCATAGGGATCTCTGACTGCACACCTTTTAGCTTATTCTTTTTGATAACCTGACCTCTTAAATCGAAGAGAATATAATCAAGATAGTCAAGCTCGGAATTGCTAACTGATATTTTCAAATGATCAGTAGCCGGATTAGGATATGCTTTAATATTCAAACCGGATAATTCGGGATCTTTGATTATCGTAATGATAAGATCCCCCTGGTTGAATCCCTGAGTAAGGATGCTGTTTGTGCCTGTTACCGTTTCAGTCACGGGTTCACCGATTGTCCAGGTAACTTTTGCACTGGCAGAACTTCCGTAGCCGCCCGAAGTGGTGACTACCTCCTGTGCCTGAAGAGGAGGTGATAAAAAACTTATCAGGTATAGTAAAGTAAAATACTTAAATTTTATCTTCATTTTAATAATACTTATAATACTTAATATTAATTATAGTGATGTATTGAAAACTTAATACAAAATTTATATAAAAACAAACATTGTGCCGGGTCTTCAAAGAATAGCTTGCTAATTTACAGTTGATTAATTTAAAAAAGATAAATGAATATCTCTGTACACAGGTCAAATTTAAAAAAATATGATAGTATGTGAAATTATTTGAAGAATTTTACATTTTCCGGGATTATGTTCAATTAAGTGTATCATTTTATTCCCGACCTGGTCTTTAAGTGAATAATGTTACACAGAGTCCGGTTATGCCTCTTCCCAAAAACCGTATGCAATAACTACTCTGGCCTTGAGTTTGTTATTTTGGCCAAAACCATAGATATGTTCATATTTTATAGGTATAGCTTCATAGAAATTAAATCTCTGGTATTCTGTATTGGGAGTTCCGTCAGTGGTTTCAATAAGAGACATACATCTATTATCAGGTATTCCTGAAATTATATCCTTAACCCAGGTATATATACCGGCGCCTTCAATATAATCCATTGTAAGTGTTACAGTTCTTTCATCAGTATCAACCTCTACGACCGGAGTAAACCATGGATGTGTAATATCCTGTATTTCAAATAGTTTGTCAGTTTCAGGATTGTAAGAATGCTGGTCACCAAAATCATTCTGATATTCACATGCATTATAATTGTCCGGAGGCAGATTATGTTTAAGGGTAAACTTTATACGACCGTCTGTTCCCGGTTCATATCCGTCAGGCAGGTAATACTGCAGGTTCCACCTGTCAGTTTCATCTCCTGCCAGGTTTTTAATTACAACAGAGACATCTTTCTCAACTGGTGAGGATTCATCAAACCATGCTTTGACAGCCTGCATATCTGTTTCATTCATAGTTTCAAATATTAATGGAAATTCCATTGTGGGGCCGGCAGTTTCCCTATATCTTATTATAGTATCATGATAGACATCCTTAAACTCAGAAATCCTTTCTGTCTCTGTTCCTATACTACTTACTATTACTACATCATCAGTTAAAGTTATTCCTGGGATTTCAATAGTACATTTATTATCTAAAATCTGAGGGAATACAGCTGTGAAGCCCTGTCCCAACAGACCTGATATCTGTGAAAAATGTATGGTATCTATATCAACACTACCTGTAATAGTACCGCTTACTTCAAGATTACCGAGTACTTTCAGGTTTCCAGATACCGTCAAATTACCATTAACATATAAATCTTCATCAAAATCAGTATGTTTAAAAATATCATATATATATTCAGGACTATTTCCATTGGTACCATCATGGCCATTATTGGAACCATCAGTTATGGTATCTGAATGAATAGAGGATGAGAAGAAAAGTCCGCCCTGTGGCCTGGAATCCGGACTGTAACCTTGTATCTCTTCAATGCTTAATTTCCTCTGGTACCAGTCTTGTAATGCTATTATTATACTTTCTTCACTGTAAAGATCACCTTTTCCTTTTACAGGATCGACATCCTGTCCACCCCAAAACATCTTGTTTGTATTACCCGAATCATCCTGAGGGGCAACGTTATCCTGCTGATCTGCCTGTTCTCCGTTAATATACAGTGAGAGCAGGTTTTCAGTGGTATCATATTGCAGACATATTGTATACCATGTCTCTTCGAGAAATGTATTATTATATGCTACATCTTTCCATCCTCCGGAATTGATCCATGCATATACGGAACTTGTTGTTATCTGTATAGCAATATCACCTTCCTTGTCTTCCCATCCCTTGCCTCTGAAAAAGTGCCACCCTCCCTCTGCACCTGTTCCTGAAGGCATCATTACTGTTTCAATAACCGACCAGTCAGAGCTGTTTGTGAAATTCTCAAATGTTCCGAAATCAATATAATCTTCTTCTGTGTGATTGAGCTTAACATTAAAGGTTGTATCAATAACATTATTTGCCGGGAGGTTTGAAAGCTCATTATAATTACCGCTAAAAGTATCATCAGATGTTTTTGCGTGCAATGCATATGGTACACTCACCAGTTCGCTTGTACCGGCTTCTTCAAAAGTAAATGTTCCGCCTTCAGCATCAATGTCAATTTCAACTTTAACAAAGTAGGGACCGTCACTCCAGTCAATATCCCCGAAAACACCTTCAACCACAACATCACCTTCGCCGATATTGAATGTAACAAGTCCGAAGTCATTTGTTGTACGGTCGAAAGTTTCTATATAAATATCATCGCCACCAGCAGTATATTGCAAAATACTTATCCTGAAATAGACATTCCGGTCATCAAGGATCTCATTTGCTGCATCACGTACAACTGTCTGGTATTTAAAGCTTCGCGGAGCCTGTGCAAGTACGATTGTTCCAAGAAATAAAATTGCTAATGAGAGTAGATTTCTTTTCATCACTTATTTTTTATTATTTTAAAAATGGCTATTTCTGTATTGTTCCGGTAAATCTTTAATATATAGGCGGAAGGAGTCAGGTTACTCAGAGGTATCTCCGACTCTCCTTCCTGTAAGATGTTTTTCTTTATAACCTGACCTCTCATATTGAAGAGTATATACTCAAGATTTTCAATTTCATTATTACCAACTGACACTTTCAGGATATCAGAGGCCGGATTAGGCCAGGCTTTTACTTCAAAACCAGGTAATTCAGGATCTTTGATTATTGTAATGATAAGATTCCCCTGGTTGAATCCCTGGGTAAGGATGCTGTTTGTGCTTGTTACCGTTTCAGTCACGGGTTCACCGATTGTCCAGGTAACTTTTGCACTGGCAGAACTTCCGTAGCCGCCTGAAGTGGCGATTACCTCCTGTGCCTGAAGTGCCGATGATAAAAAGCAGATCAGGCAGAATAAAGTAAAATGCTTCGTTGTAATTTTCATTTTATAATACAATAACACTTGATTATGTAATTATCTACATTAAAATAATTGAAACAAAAATAAAATAAAATAAACATTTTTTTAGTTGACCTGTATTAAAGTTATAAATTATAAAAGAATGGGTAATGATTTGAAAAAAAGTGAATCAATTAATAAAAAAATCAATCGACTATTTTTTTGGGGGTTTATACAGTCCCTCGGATTTAGATCCCAGGAGTCCTGATTTCAGCATTGACTCACTGGCTGGATAAAGTTTTTTGATCATCTTCTCATCTACAACCGGAAAATGATGAAGCGATTCGATCTTATTACCTATATATTCAAGGTCTTCATTGCTTGTTGCCCAGTTCCGTGATTCAAACTTAGTCAGGTCAAATGGGAGGGAGTAGGATCTCAATGATTTAAATCCATCAATATTAAAGAAGAAATCGAAATATGACATTATAAGTTCTCTCAGTGTTCTGTATACAGGCTCTCTGAATCGTAAAGAGGTGAAATTGGACTTCGCTACTGCTCCCCAGTGACCATTCTCTTTAAATAGTGCAATTACATGATCATCATCATTTACGGCTTTCATATCCACAATAAGCGGCTTATAACCAATGAATTGCAAGGCGGCAGCGGCGAATAATGCTCCCTCAAAACAGTGAGCCGAACGATTGTTGATTACCCGGCGTGGTGACCTGCATTCGTAACCTGCATGATAATCAATAGAATCCAGGAATGCCTGAATCTTATCAGGATTATTCAGTGTTTTAAGAAATTGTATTTCTTCTCTGTTCCAGTTCATTTTAAAATACTAATTATATGTTTTGTCATTGCTTCGTCTCTAACCCACCCCTGGCCCCTCCCAGGAGGGGAACCTATTATATACCATTAAGCCGTTGTACCGTTACACCGCTACACCGTCCTATATAAGTTTCATGATTATCTCCTGCATCACACCATACTGCCCTTCCATACTCTCCAGCAACCTTATCTGCGTCCTGGTTCGTTGCAGGTTATGGTTTTCATGATGTATCTTATAGTAAGTGTCTCCGTCAATATAATCAGTAAGGAAGCGAAGTGCCTGTTCATAAGTCATAACTAGTGGAGCAAGTGCAAGATACTCCTTTTCAACAGGATTCAGAGTCTCTTTTGTCTCGGACAGGTATCCTCTGGCATATCCTTCAAACAGTCTGATATCCATATTTACCAGGGAGAGATCCTGTTCATCTTCTGACGCCTTATTTGCTCCTGTTCTTATGGCATCACCAAAGTCGGAATGGAAATATCCCGGCATAACTGTATCCAGGTCAATTATGCATAATGATTTATCATCTTTATCAAAAAGTATGTTATTGAATTTAGTGTCGTTATGGGTAATCCTGACAGGTATCCTTCCTTCTCTGCCCAGCTTATGGATAATTTTCATTTCTTCCGATCTCTTTAAAATAAAATCGGTCTCTTCAACTGTTTTGATGACTCTTCCGGCAGCATCAATATTAAGAGAATGTGCAAAATTTTCAAGTCTCTTTTCGAGGTTATGAAAATCCGGGATAGTCTCAAAAAGTGGTTTCCCCGGCAGATCAGATAACAGCGCCTGGAACCTTCCTATGGCTTTTCCTCCTTCGTATGCTTTTTCAGGTGAATCTACTATATCATAAGATCGGTGGTCCCTGATGAAGAGGAACATTCTCCAGAAATTACCATAATTATCAGTAATCCAACTCTTGCCATTTCTCGCAGGGATCAGTTGAAGACATTGTCTTTTGATATCGGAGCCCGGGATTGCAGATATTTTCCTGAGCAGGTGAACAGTAACTCTTTCTATATTATCCTGGAGTTCAGGAATATTTCTGAATACCTTATTATTCAGTTTTTGGAGAACATAATCATCCTTATCCTGTTCAGTGGTATTTATATAAAAGGTTTCATGAATATGACCGCTTCCGAATGGTCCACCTGCCAGGTATGTACCATCGGTGATAAAGCATTCAGACAGCGTTTTCAGATCATGCTCCATTTTTCAGTCCCACTTTATGCCCATGGAATGCATAATACATTATGACAAGATAACATGGGATACACACCCAGTATGCAGCTTGTGTGGAAAAACTTACTGCTAATTTTCCATATAACAAAGGAAGGAGAGCCCCACCCGCAATTGCCATTATCAGCAGTGCTGAAGCAGTCTTGGTAAACCGGCCTATGCCATTAAGTGCCAGAGGCCATATAGCCGGCCATACAAGTGCATTAGCAAAACCAAGTAGTGCTACAAACAAAACAGTTACAGGAATAATTAATTGCAGTGGTTTAAAAGTTACGAGATCGATGAAAGGTATTGTGAAAACCATGGAAACTGGAATAAGCACTGCTAAAAGCGAAAAGATAACCCCGAGAATTGTACAGATCTTAAGAGCATTCACCTGCTTCAGGTACTTCGGAATGAGAACAATTCCCATCAGGTAACCCAGAATCATACTCAGCATGGTCAAAGAGGTATAGTATTTGGCCGAATCCATTGGGATGTTAAGTGATTGCCCATATCTGATTATTGTATCTCCGGCAATAACCTCGACTCCAACATAGAAAAAAAGTGCTATAACTCCGAGTATAAGATGCGGGAATTGCCATATACTGGTTTTTTTAATATTAGCTTCACCAACAGCTTCATCTTCAGCCTCGGTATCAATATCCGGAAGATGGACAAACTTCAAGAGCAGCCCCAGTAATACCAGTACTATTGCCATGACAATATATGGCATGATGACACGTTGGGCGAGTTCATCAAGTAATGTTGTTCGTGTCATAACATCAGCAGCCTGAGCAAGCTTATCTTCAAGAATATGGGAGTCTTTCAGAATAATACTTGCAAGGATTATAGGTGCAATCACTCCGGCAAACTTGTTTGCGATACCCATGATGCTGATTCTTTTTGCAGCACTTTCTCTTGGACCAATGATTGTAATATAGGGATTCGATGCTGTTTGAAGCAGTGTAAGGCCTGTTCCCATTATGAAAAGACCTGTAAGGAAAAGTCCGAAAGTCCTTGTTAATGCTGCAGGTATAAAAACAAGACATCCAACCGCCATTATCCATAATCCTACTGACATCCCGCTCTTAAAGCCGGTCTTTTTAAGAATAGGTGTCATCGGCAGTGCCATAACAAAGTATGCAATATAAAAAGCTGTGGCTACAAAATAGGCCTGGAAATCATTCAGCTCACATGCAGTTCTGAGAAACGGTATCAATATACCATTAAGCCATGTTACAAATCCAAAAATGAAGAAGAAAAGTCCGATAATAGTAATGGAAAAGATATAATCCTTCCTGCTTATCCCGTTGGTAGAGGTACTGTCTGTCATAGCTTTTTATTTTCAGGATTGGTTAATAATGAATAATTCAAATCTAATCTTTTTATCAATTGAAGCAAAGAAATTTATTCATCCTTTGGTACTTTTTTTCCTTGATTCTGTGCCGAGGTATCCTCCATGATGTCTTTTAGCATAGTCGGCGGCCTTGAAACCGATTTTTCCCATCATAATCGCCACAAGTGCATCTCCTATAACAGTAAAAACTGTTGTGGAAGTAGTAGGGGTAAGACCCAGCGGACATACTTCGCGGGGTGCCCCTGTTGTAATATAACAGTTTGCTTTCTTAGCCAGGGGACTGCCGGGATTGCCTGTAAGTACAATAACCGGGATTGATGGATAGAGGTTATTCTTAAGGTCAATAAGTTCAAGTATTTCACGAGTTTTGCCTGAATTTGAAACAGCCAATATTACATCATCTTTCTGAAGTATACCCAGATCTCCATGCTGGGCTTCACTCGGGTGCATGAAAATCGCCGGTGTTCCGGTTGAACTGAATGTTGTTGCCATATTATGTGCCACCTGTCCGGCCTTGCCCATTCCGGAAGTGACAAGCTTACCATTCTTTTTATGGACATGATCGTAAATAATATCTATTGCTTTTGAAAAGCTTTCGGTAACAGGAATATTCTTTATTGCTGAAGCTTCCAAATCAAATATCTCCCGGATCTTTTTTTCCATAGATCTATAAATTAAATGTCTGCCAATGTAATTAAAAAAAGGAAAAATTGGTTATAAAAAATTCTGTTTGATATAATTACTTATTTTACCTTTATAACTTAGTACAACCTATTTTTGTTATTAACCTGCAATAATTAATAAAATCATTTGTAAACATGTGCTATAAGTTAATCATTAATATTTTATCCGGAGGTTTGATTTTTTTAATTATATCATGTAATAATGCAGACGCTCCTTGTTCCCGTGAGTACCTGAAAGACTTAATTAATCAATTACCGGATGATAGTCGGGACACCAGGGATGAGATGTTTAACATAGCAAATCTCTATTTTGAAGCTATTGAAAGGGATACTGGAAGTATAGCTCCTTTTGCTGACGATTGTGTCCGTCATGAAAACGGAATACAAACCACAACGAATGAACAACCCGATCCGGCAGGTTTTGGTGATTCTCCTGAAGAACAACTGAGATTTGCTATGGCAAAAGTGGATGCATGCGGTTGCGAAAAACAGATTGATATACAGAATCTTGCATATATTACAAGGATATGGCCAAGGCGACTGATAATTATAGATGAGAAGCTGGGACTTGTATTCGGATTTCCGATGTTTGTTCACAAAGGTGATGTTCAATGGGTTAAGATTGCAGGTCTTCCCGGTGTTGATACTATTCCAAAGAAATTTCCCCCTTTTAACCTTCAGGCTGGTGAGATATTTAAAATCAGCGGAGGCAAAATTCATGAAATTGAAGCCAATGGTATGGTAGTCCCATATGAAGCCGGAAGCGGATGGGATTAGTAAACAGAAAAAAATAATCCTGATTATTAAAATATAAGTTATGAAAATGAATAAAATTAATCTGAAAAGAGCAATCCTTATAGTTCTGATAATAAGTATATGCAAAATAAATATTTCAGCTCAGGATAGTGGCAAAGAGACTGGCTCAATAATAATAAAGAGGTGCCAGGATTTTGCTGTTACCGGAGATGGAAGCTCGAAAGAATGGGATTCTGCTGAATGGATTGAACTGGTTTTACGGGGTCCTGAAGTTACTGGTTATCATACCAGTACAAAGGTGCTCTATTCTGAAACCGGTATCTATTTCCTTTTTGATTGTAAGGATAAGAAACTGACTACAACACTAACTGAAGATAACCTTAACCTGTGGGAAGAGGATGTTGTTGAAGTCTTTTTATGGACTGATGAGCGCTTCCCGGTATATTTTGAATATGAACATTCACCCATGAATTATGAACTGCCAATTATAGTACCTAATTTTGACGGCAAATTCCTGGGATGGCTGCCATGGAAATATTATGGCGATAAGAAGACCCGGCATGCCACTTCAGCTATAGGAGGGGAGAAGAAAAGTGATAGTGAAGTTACAGGGTGGATAGCTGAATTCTTCATCCCTTATAAACTGCTTGAACCCCTTAATAATGTACCTCCGGTTTCTGGTACAAAGTGGAGGGCAAATATGTATCGTCTTGATCGTGATTCTGTTTCTTTGGCTTTTAACTGGCAAATGACTAACAGAACATTTCACGAATACAAGAGTTTCGGGACATTTATTTTTGAATAAGGATACAAAATGAGTATTAAAAGATGAATGATTAACAGCAGGATGACAAACATGGATCCAAAAAAGCACAGGAAAATCCTGAATATTTTTTTCATGTACTAATATATTATTTTTTATGGATTTCAGATCCACCTTTAGCATCAATAAATGTCTTTTGAGGGTCTCCGGAATAGTAAACATCACCTCCTCCGGAAATATAACCATTTAAATACTCTGATACGTTTACATATACATCGGAGCCTCCACTTACATGAAACTTGGTTGAGCGTGTAATCAGTTCATCTGCCATGACATCGCCTCCTCCGTTTAGATTAATTTCAAATTCATCGGCATGTCCGGTCAGAAAAGCATCGCCGCCTCCTGATATAGCACATTTCAGTTTTTCTGTGTTTATATGAACCTCCATGTCACCTCCACCAATAATATCCACGACAGCTTCAGAAGTTTTCCGGTCATTTTTAAGGAACAAATCGCCACCCCCGCTTACTCTGCATGATATAATTTCTGAATTCACTTTAGATTCCAGATCACCACCTCCTGACATTTGAACATTGTAATCGCTGATCTCACCATCTATTTCTGCATCACCACCACCACTTATTCTGCATGCCATATGTCCTGCATTTATTGTTGAACTAAAATCACCTCCTCCACTCATTTCGACACTAAGTTCATCAGAATTTATAGGAGTTTTAGCCATAACATCGCCTCCGCCTGAAACATGCAGGTCATTAATATTTTTGAAAGTTATCAGGGCCTTCATGGGTTGAGTAGACCAGACGTTATTCCGGGTATAGATTTTAAGAGTTCCATTATCCACTTTAACTGTAATATGGTCAAACAGATTTTCCTGGGCAGTGAGAGTAAGTGATTCTGAATTACCCTGGTTCAGAATAACATCAAAACCACCCGATACCTCAATGCCTTTAAAGTCGGAAACACTGTAATCCTTATCAATTGCTGTTCCTCGCCCTCTTACTGGTGTAAAAGATTGAGAATATGTGCAGGATGTCAATAATGTATAGGCAGCCATAAAGAATGTCGGGATGAAAACAGTAATTTTCTTCATATCTGTAAGATTATATTATAGATCAGGTTATACAAAAATAATTTAACTACTTAAAGACAGGGAATCTTCTTTTATGTTGCATGATTCTCCAATATTCTTTATACTGAAAAAGCTCTATTATGCCTTCAGAAAATTATTTTAGAATAAATATAAAGAAACTCTTACTTTCTTGTGGTTATCAGGATCACTCCGCCGTATCCTCTTGTTCCGTAAATGGCAGCTGCACCATCCTTTATCACTTCAATAGACTCGATCATTGAAGGAGATAATCCTGTAAGACTGTTTGTTGGTACGCCATCAACTACAATAGTGGCCCCAACATTACCATTTTCATTCTCATCAATCTTAAAATCTCGTTCTGTTTTTACAGGAAATTCAAGGTCGTTAAATGTGAAATTGATATAAGTCCTGCCATCGATATCTTCCTCAATAATACCATATGAAAATGATACTATTCCAATTCTTTTTGCTATCGGAAGGACTCTTATTCTGTAATTTCCTTTGGCATCAGTAAAAACAGTTGTCTTTTGTCCGTCAATTATAATTATAGAATTTGCTATGGGATAATATAAAGCTGTATGCGCGTTTCCCTTCAAACCCCTCCAGCCCTTCGGTTTGAGCCGCTTCAAAATCAAAAAGGCGCTTATTCGCGCCTTTTGTGATCCCGAAGGGACTCAAACCCCCAACCTTCTGATCCGTAGTCAGATGCTCTA
>CAZDOM010000085.1:0-12916 GCA_964507015.1 uncultured Rikenellaceae bacterium
TTGGCAGGGCTATGGGACCACTTTTTGAAAGACTCTTCCCCGGATTACCGAAGGGTCATCCTGCATATGGTTCAATAATGCTGAACATCGCAGCAAATATGCTTAACCTCGACAATGCTGCAACACCGGTGGGACTTAAAGCCATGAAAGAGATGCAGGAGGTGAATACTGACAAGGAAACTGCCTCTAATGCACAGATCATGTTCCTTGTCATGAATGCTGCAGGTCTTACTGTTATTCCGGTTAGCGTCATTGTCTACAGAATGCAGCTGGGAGCTGCCAATCCGGCCGATATCTTTATTCCTATACTTATATCAACATTCTTTGCATTAATGACCGGATTGATAAGCGTTGCAGTGATGCAGAAAATAAACCTTCTCGATAAGGTAGTACTCGCATACCTGGGTGGACTGACAGCTATTATGGTTGGTATAATACTCTATTTCAGCACTTTGCCTAAAGAGCAGGTATCATCAATTTCAACATTTGCTGCGAATTTTATACTGATATTGGTAATAACGGTCTTTATTGTACTTGCCCTTATAAAGAGGGTAAATGTATATGATGCCTTTATTGAAGGCGCAAAAGAGGGATTTAATATTGCAATTAAGATCATTCCTTTCCTTGTCGCTATTCTGGTAGCCATCGGTATCTTCAGGGCATCTGGTGCCATGGATTTTATAATTTCAGGAATTACCGCATTCTTTTCATGGCTGGGTCTGGATACAAGGTTTACAGGGGCTTTACCGGTTGCTTTTATGAAACCTCTCAGTGGGAGTGGTGCCAGGGGATTAATGGTTGATGCCATGACTACTTATGGTCCTGACTCATTTATCGGGCGGCTTGCATGTACAATGCAGGGAACGACAGATACCACATTTTATATTATTGCTGTCTATTTCGGATCAGTGGGAATAAAAAATACACGTTATGCTGTTGGTTGCGGATTGCTTGCCGACCTGGTTGGATTTACCGCAGCCATACTTATTGCTTATCTTTTCTTTGGGTAAATGACTCTGGTATTTTAGTATTTTAATATTATATTACAGGATTGTAAAGTTTTGATTTATGAGCCTGATAACAGTTTCCATATTGGTTGGTGTCAGCATAGTTGCTATTATCCTTCTTACCTCAAAACTCAAACTGAAAGCATTTGTTGCCCTGTTTCTGGTATCAATATTCCTGGCATTCACAACATTACCTCCCGACACCATAATCACTACCATAAAAGAGGGCTTTGGAAGTACTATGGCTTCAATAGGATTCCTGATAATATTCGGAGCCATGATCGGAATCATTCTTGATAAGACAAAGGCCACTTTGAGTATCGCAAATTATATTCTTTCAAAAACCGGAACTGACAAGAGTGCCCGGGCACTGGGAATTACAGGATTTATCACCGGGATGACCATTTTTTGTGATTCAGGATTTATTATCCTTAGCGGACTTGCAAAATCATTTAGTTCCCGTTCAAAGATTGCAATGCCATTTATTGCTGCTGTGCTTGCCACTTCTCTATATTCAGTTCACTGTCTTCTGCCTACTCATCCGGGAGCCCTGGCAGCGGCCGGTATAATTGATGTCAATATAGGAAACATGATTATTGCAGGGATACTCTTTGCCATCCCGGGTGCTTTAAGTGCCTGGTTCTGGAGTAAATTTATGATCAGGAAAATGGACTATCAGCCTGCTGAGGAGATTTTATCCGGCGAAAAGGACCCGATGGAGAACCTGCCATCAGCTTTTATGTCATTCCTTCCAATTGTGGTGCCTCTGCTGCTTATTTCAGTAAAATCTCTGATCATGCTTTTTGATAAGGAGCAAGTCAGTCTTATTTATAAGATATTCAGATTTCCAGGAGAACCTGTTTTTGCACTGGCAATAGGTGTTGTTATTGGGCTCTTCTTAATAAGGAAAATTAATATTGATTCAGTAAACTCTGTTTTTACGGATGCTATAGAAAAGGCAGGACCAATACTGATAGTCACTGCAGCCGGTGGCATGTTTGGTATGGTTATCAAAGCTACCGGGATTGGTGAAGAGGTTGGGAAGATACTTGCCGGTACCGGTGCAGGTCTGATAATCCCATTTCTTATAGCAGCCATTATGAAAACAGCCCAGGGCTCTTCGACTGTGGCCATTATAACAGCCGCTTCGTTTGTTATGCCGATGATGGGTATGCTCGGACTTGATTCCGAAATAGGCCGGATACTCACAATGCTCTCCCTGGGAGCAGGTTCAATGTGTGTTTCACATGCCAATGACTCCTACTTCTGGGTCATTTCCAAATTTTCTGATATTGATCTGAATACAACACTCAGAGTATATTCATCATCGACTTTTATTATGGGAATTGTAGTATTTATCTTTATATGGATCTCTTCATTGTTTTTATTATAGATTATAATGAGTATCTATTATAGCATGTATGATGAAATTGATTTTTTCGCTCCCCCTGAGGTCGGGGTAAAAGAAAAAATCAATTCTGAATTTAATGTTTCTGATTGCGGAAAGTCAAATTATTTTTCTATTTTGATCTTTAATTACAGGTAAAATGGAAAACAGCAAAAAAGCAGAACATATTTTCATGGCTGGAGTAAAAGGTGTTCTTCCGGAAAAGCTGATAGGAGACCTCTTCTCGGTAAAAGGATCAATACTGAAGATCGGCTATCTGAGTTTTGACCTTGAGAAGACAGATAATGTATACGTGATGGGTGCTGGTAAAGCCAGTGCTGCGATGGGACATTATGTTGAGAAGACTCCGGGAATAAAAATTTCAGAAGGGTATATAGTGACAAAATATGGTCATTATTGTAAACTTGATCATATCAGAGTCTCAGAAGCCGGTCATCCACAGCCCGATCAAAACAGCTTCACGGCTACAGAAGAGATATTACAGCTGGCTGATAAAGCTACTGATAATGACCTTGTTATATGCCTCTTCTCCGGGGGTGGATCATCATTATTCGCTGATTATCCTGAAAATGCCACTCCTGAAGAAATCATCCGGCTCAATAAACTTCTTGTTAATTGCGGGGCAGATATTAACGAGATAAATTGTGTAAGGAAGCACCTGTCGAAGATAAAAGGAGGGCAACTCACAAAAAGAATATGGCCTGCTTCTTCAGTTACTGTTCTGATATCGGATGTTACAGGAGATAAAGCGGATACTATTGCTTCAGGACCAACCGTACCTGATAGCACTACCTATGCTGATGCTATACAGGTTATAGAAAAATATAATCTAGCTGATGAAATGTCGCCCGTATTATTGGAATATCTCCATGATGGTGCCCATGGTATCAATCCGGAAACACCAAAGTCCGAAGATCCTGTTTTCGAGAAAGCTGTAAGTCTGATTGCAGGAAGCAACAAAGCAGCACTCCAGGCAGCAAAATCAGAAGCAGAAAACATGGGTTATAGTACATTCATTCTCACGGATGAACTCTTTGGTGATCCTGAGGGTGCATGTGCATGGTTCAGAGAGATGATATTTAAGTACAGGAATGACAATGTAATACAGAAACCGGTCTGCCTTCTTTTCGGAGGAGAACTCACTTTAAACATAACCGGTAAAGGAAAAGGCGGAAGGAACCAGCATCTTGCACTTACAGCAGCCCTTAGGTTTGGAGATATTCCCGGTATAACATTCCTTTCAGCCGGTACAGATGGAAATGACGGCGATACAGATATGGCAGGTGCTGTTATAGAATCAGATACTGTACATGAAGCCCTGTCAAAGAATATCGACCCCGAGAAATATTTATCCGGCTTCGATTCTTTTAATTTTTTTAAATCAGCAGGTGGTCATGTATACACCGGACCAACAATGACAAATGTTATGGATATAGTTGTAATACTGATTACATGAAATCCTTGAACCTTGAACCTTGAACCTTGCACCTTGCACCTTGCACCTTGAACCTTGAACCTTGAACCTTGAACCTTGAACCTTGAACCCAATATGTCTGCCACTTACATAATATTCATAGTCATTGCAGCGGTTTTATTACTGTTGTTGATGGTGCTTAAATTTAAGCTGAGTGCTTTTATTTCCCTTCTTATTACTTCCATCTTTGTAGCCATACTTGCCGGGATGCCTCTTAATGAGATTACTGCCAGCATAGAAAAAGGAATGGGAAGTACACTTGGTTTTATTGCCACTGTGGTCGGACTGGGAGCTATTTTCGGGCAGATGCTTGAATCATCAGGAGGTGCGAAGTCGCTTGCACAGTATCTGTTAAGAAAATTCGGAACAGACAAGGCCTCCTGGGCTTTGATGCTGTCAGGATTCATAATCGGTGTACCCGTTTTCCTTGATGTGGGATTTATTATTCTTATCCCGATTATATATGCATTGACAAGAGATTCTCAGCGATCAGTTCTCTATTATGCCATACCGCTTCTGGCCGGACTTGCAGTTACACATACAATGGTGCCACCGACTCCGGGACCAGTAGCAGTGGCAAATATTCTCGGAGTCGATATCGGTATAGTAATTATGTTTGGTTTGATAGTGGGTCTTCCTGCCGCCATTATTGCCGGTCCTGTTTTTGGACGTTTCATTGCGAAGAAAATTGTAATTCCGGCCCCGGAAGAGATACTCAGGGATGGTAAGGAATCTGATGAGACAGATATCAAACCGCCATCATTCGGGATTATTTTTGCTATAATATCCACACCGATTCTGCTTATCCTTATCAGTACTTTTGTTAACCTGGGGATAGATAAAGGGATTTTAAATAAATCACTGATAACAGATGTAATTGTTTTCTTCGGGCATCCTTTTACAGCGCTTATTATTGCAACACTCTGGTCAATTCTTTTATGTGTAAAAAGAAAGATGCCTGGCGATCTCATTCTTGATCTTAGTACAAAAGCGCTGGGTCCGGCAGGTATCATAATCCTGGTAACAGGAGCAGGAGGTGTTCTGAAACAGATTCTTATTGACAGCGGAATAGGAACGTTACTTGCTGAATCAATTGCTGGATCATCTATCCCATTGGTCCTCCTGGCATGGATCCTTGCCGCTCTTGTAAGGATTACGCAGGGATCAGCAACAGTCGCAATGATAACCTCTGCCGGTATTATGGCACCAATAATAACAGTTATTAATCCCGTACAACAGGAGATAGGTATTATTGTGATCGCCATTGCTGCCGGTGCTACCATTCTCTCCCATGTTAATGACAGCGGCTTCTGGATTGTAAGTAAGTATTTGAGAATGAATGAAAAACAAACATTACAATCGTGGACAGTTATGGAGACAATAATATCTGTAACCGGGCTCGTTTTTTGCCTGTTGTTGAGCCTCCTTTTCTGAAATTATTATAAAGTCCTGAATTAATTTTTACACCTTTGACTATCATGTATCAGTTATGAGAGAGTAAGAATTAAATTATTTGAAAAAAAACTTGTAAATTTATCCTTCTGTACTAAATAGATGGTAATTAAGTCAATATCTGTCATGAAGAAATATACTATACTCATTCTCTTTCTGTTTTATCTTCCACACCTGTTTGCACAGCAGGGTTCACCACTTCTCACACATTTTGTTGAGAGCCGGAAGGCAGAGGACCAGAGCTGGGCCATCTGCCAGGATGATGATAATATTATGCTCTTTGCTTTTCGAAAGGGCATATTATCATTCGACGGTAAGGACTGGATAACAATCAGAACCCCGGTCATCCCCTATGCAATGCGGAAAAATCCCTTTGACGGGAAGATATATATCGGCGGGGACAATAATTACGGGTACCTTGAAAAGGATCATACAGGTTCATATGATTATGTGTCATTATCAGGTGATTCATCAAAAGCAGGCGTAATAACAAGAATTATATTCAGTGATTCCCTTGTATGGTTTTACAGTGAACAAACGGCCAGCCGGTATAACCTGAATGTTGGAATATGTGAAATTCAGCTGAATTCAAAACAGGGCCTGCCCTTTACTGGGATGTTTGTAACGCCGGAAAATACTTTTATAAATGTTGCAGGTAAAGGCCTTTACAGGCTTGAAAGTGACACTCTTTTCCCTATAGTTACAGGATACCTTACCGAAGATACAGATATCCTTTTCTGCCTGCCATATAATGATACCAGGGTTCTTATCGGACTCAGTAATGGAGACCTCTCACTCTTTGACGGAATAAAATATTATGACTATGAGGTGAAGGATGAAGATTATCTAAAGAATAATATTCTTTCTGAAGGCATTGTTTTAGGAGATACGGCTTATGCCTTTTCGACTCTCGACGGCGGTGCACTGGTTATTGAAAAATCATCCGGGAAAATACTTTTTACTATTAATAATCAGAATCAGCTACCTGATGATGAAGTATATGCAATTGGTAAAGATAATACAGGGGGATTATGGCTTTCACACCAGTACGGACTGACACGGGCGGATCTTCATCTTCCTGTCTCAAACTACAGCATCTTTCCGGGGCTTGACGGCAACCTTACCTCTGCATTACGTCATGGAGGAGAACTGTATGTGGCGACCAGCGAAGGAGTATATTATTTGTCAGAAGTGAAGAATTATGATGAAGTACAGATATATACGAGAACACCGGTTAATACTGCTCCCTCCACAGATGTTGTTGAAGAACAGGAGCAGAAGAGCAGCCGGAAGAATATTTTTACAAGGATCTTCGGCAAGAAAGCAGACAAAGAACAACCTGAGCAAAAAACAGAACAGGAGGTATCAGTTCCGGTTAAATCAACAACACGGATTACCCGTAAAACTGTTAGCAGGCTGAAATCCATTAATCATGTCTATAAGAAAGTAGAAGGGTTGAATGAAAAATGCCGGCAGCTTGTTTCCACTATGGAAGGACTGCTTGCTGCCACAAACAGAGGCCTTTTTGCCATAAAGGATCATAAAGCAACTATCATCGAAGACAATCGCTATTTAAATGCTATTACATGGGAACCTTCCGATAATAAATATCTGGTTGCCGCCAATGATGGTTATTTCTCAGTAACATACCAGAATGGCAAATGGGTGCCTCGGGATTTAGATCCTCAGTTCTATAATACCATTTACTCAATAATTGCCACGGATGACAATACTTTATGGATGGGCGGTGACAATATTGCTTACCGGGTGGAATTGAATAATGGGGAGGATAATGTTGAATATTATAACTATAGTGTCAAAAATGAATTTTCCCAGCGTTATGTGGTGGAAATGGTAAACGACTCAATAATCCTCTGTACAGAAACAGGTTTGTATTATTTTAATGAGGGGTCTGATGAATTTATTCCATGCGGACAGGAGACAGATGGAAATGAGGTGCAAATAAATCTCAGCCTTCCATTGGCTAATTTCCCGCTTTTCAGGTATAATGGTGAATGGCTGTCTAAAGGTACGCAGCAGGATATCAATAGCAAGGAACTGCCCCTGCTAAAACTTTTTGATGATATAGTTTCTGTAACATCTGAAAAGGATAACCTCTGGATAATAAGTGATGAGAACCTCTTATTCGGAATTGACAGAAAAAGATCAGCTGAGATCACTCCTTCAATAAATATCCTTATAAAGAGTATTTCGAACGAAAAAGGAATCAGTTTCAATCTTTCCGACATTAAGTTCCAGAGAGGTGATGATGTGATCGTTTTTGATATTATTGCACCGGGTTATCTTAAAGCAAATACTACTCAGTATCAATACTTTATCAACAAGCAGATGTCAGACTGGTCATCCTGGTCGGTCTTTACTCATTATGAGAAGACAATCACCAAACCTGGTGACTATACACTGCAGGTAAGGGCAAAGGATCTTTGGGGTAATATAGGAGAACCCTTTTCTGTCGATTTTACAATAAAGGCTCCTTTCACAGAAACAGCTTTCTTCTATATTCTTTGTGGAATAGCTTTGCTGTCCCTTATCATTGTTGTTGTAAGGTTCAGGGAAAGACAATTGCATCATAAGAACCGTATTCTGGAGGAAAAAGTAAGGGAGAGGACAGCTGAAATAGAGGCTCAGAAAGAGGAGATCACCTCAAGTATAGAATATGCCAGCAGGATTCAGCTTGCAATGCTCCCTATGGAAGATCTCTTTAAAAATGTATTTTCTGATTATTTTATCTTTTTCAAACCCAGAGATATAGTGAGCGGAGATTTTTACTGGATAAGCGAAGTTGATAAATCTATTTTTTTCACTGTCGGCGATTGTACAGGACATGGTGTGCCAGGCGCTTTCATGAGCACCCTGGGTATCTCAACACTTAATGAAATTACTGCAAATAACCGGTCCCTGCAGGCAAATAAGGTACTGAACCTTCTCCGGAAAAAGATTATGGAATCACTTCATCAGACAGGAAAAGAGGGCGAAGCAGCCGACGGGATGGATATTGCATTTTGCATGCTTAACAAAAGCAGGAAGAGACTGGAGTATGCAGGGGCTTATAATCCTCTTTTCATCTTTCAGAACGGAGAATTTAAAGAATATAAGGCCGACAGAATGCCGATAGGTATTCATTATGGCGATGCTGTGCAATTCACCAATTATGTGATTAGCATTAATAAAGGAGATACTATCTATATTTTCTCCGACGGATATTCTGATCAGTTTGGTGGTCCCGAAAGAACGAAGTACAAGAAGGCAAACCTTAAGAGACTCCTCACAGATATCTATTATCGCCCGATGATCGAACAGCGTAATATCCTTGAGACAGAACTAGCGGAGTGGCAGGGATCCCTGGCACAGATAGATGATATAACCATTATAGGAGTAAGGATTTGATGACAAGAGCTGGCGCGGATTTGTAATCAGGGGTGTTCGGAAGAGATAAAATTAATATAAATACTGGGATATTGATAATTTTGAGTTAGCCTTGTTAATAACCTGGTGGTGTAGTTTGGGTTTTTAGGAAAACCAAAGTGATTTAAACAATTTTGGAAGACATTGTTTATAACAATCTTTAAATCAGTATTATAACCAGATTTATTCCTTCTATCTTTATTTCATGATTTTCTAAGAAGGATGAAATCTGAAGCACCAAAGATATCCATTGTACAGTTACTGTCTATAATTCCGGATGATGATATCCGAAAGATAGCCAAGAGGACTAATGTAGATTATTACACAAAGATTTTGGACGGAAAGAGTTTGTTGTGCCTAATCCTTTACTCTTTAATAGAAAGTCAGCGCAACAGCCTTCGGACGATGGAGGATATTTTTAACAGCTCTGCTTTCAAATTTCTTTTTAATCTTGATTCGACCAAGAAAGTTAAATACAATTCCATCTCGGAGAGGTTGTCGATTGTAAACATTGATTTCTTCAAGAAGACCTATGAGCTTATACATAGTCAGTTCAGTCAGTATTATACCGAAGAAGAGGTAGGAAATCTGCACTTGATACGGGTTGATTCTATTATGGTTGCAGAAGCAGCAAATAAACTTAAAAAGGGGATGAATATTGGGAGGAAAAAGGATGGCAAGAAGCAAGTAAAATATACAATAGCCTATGATGGTAAATATCCTTGTATGTCAGAATTGTTTACTGAGAAGAATTATTTATCTGAAGATCTTGCTATACCAAAGCTTGTTTACAAGTATGCAGAAAAAAACACGAATTCCATTTTTTTGTTTGACAGAGGAGTAACTAAACGTCAGGTCTATTGCAATTTAAACCAACAATCAACATTTTTCGTTACCAGGTTGAAAGATCATTTCCGGCACAGGGTAATTAAGAAGATAGAGGATGGACAAAATAGACCTATTGGTATTTTAGAACTAATAAGCGATCAGGTAATACAGCTTGGGACACCAAACAGCAACCAATTCTTAGAAGACCAGTTCCGTTTATTAATCGCGATTAATCCAAAAACCAAAATTACTTACTACTTCTTAACTAATTTATTTGATTCAAAAGTAGAAGAGATCCTCTCTTTCTACAAGAAGCGCTGCGATATAGAGGTGTTTTTCAGGTTTTTGAAGCAAGAATTAAACTTTAGTCATATTACATCAACTAGCGAAAATGGGATGATGGTTATAATGTATATGACCATGATTGCTTCAATGCTGGTATTGACTTATAAAAGGATAAATAAAGTTGGATATAAAACTGCTGTCCGAAGAATATTTTTTGAGCTTAATGAGCTTATAATTAAGCTAATAGTAAAGGAATGCGGAGGCGATCCCAGCTTAGTTTTTCGCTGAGACAAAAACCAAGATGAGTTTTTGAGTTCTTTGAAAAGTCTTCCGAACACCCCTGATTACAAATCCGCACCAGCAAATGGGACTTCGTTGCTTCGATCATGCAATCATATAAACATATTCAACCCCCTTTAACTCTTTTCAACTTTTCAATTTTTCAACTTTTCAACTCCACATTTATTCGCTATCTTTAGCCAAAACCTATCATTATGCATATTAAATTTCTTGGTGCTTCAAGAGAAGTTACGGGCAGTAAGCATCTTATTACCACTGATATGGGAAAACGATTGCTTCTTGATTGTGGTATGTTCCAGGGTAAAGGCCTTGAAACTGATTCAATGAACAGGGATCTTGGTGTTGAACCGGAAACAATAGACCATATAATCCTTACCCATGCCCATATTGATCATTCGGGACTGATTCCATATATGTATAAAAGGGGTTTTCGCGGGTCTGTGGTTTGTACTAATGCCACCCGTGATCTTTGCTCGATAATGCTTTCAGATTCGGGTTTTATTCAGGAACATGATACCCAAACTTTTAATAAGCGAAGGGCAAAAAAGGGTCTGCCTCAGGTCACTCCAATTTATACACAGAAAGATGCTGCTGCCTGTATGGATCTTTTTATTGGTATACCACGTGAAATGAATTTCAGGATAGATGAGAATATTAAGGTGAGATTTACCAGTACCGGCCACATGCTGGGGAGTGCTGTTGCTAACCTTCAGATCATTGAAAAAGGCCAGATAAAGAGAATTGCCTATACTGGAGATATTGGCAGACCAAATAACAGGATACTTGCCAATCCGGCCCCTTTTCCGCAGGCAGATGTTCTGATCACGGAATCTACTTACGGTGACAGGTTACACCGGGATTACGGAGATCCCGAGGAAGAATTGCTAAAGATATTGATTGATACCTGTGTACATAAAGGAGGCAAGCTGATAATACCTGCATTCAGTGTGGGACGAACACAGGAAATTGTGTATGCTCTGAATGGCTTTTTCAATGAGGGTAAGTTGCCCAAAATAGATATTTATGTTGATTCTCCTCTCGCAGTTAATGCAACCACTGTTTTCAGGGTACATCCCGAGAGTTTCAATGACGAGTTCAGACATGTCCTTGAGAATGACCCTGACCCGTTTGGATTTAACAGTTTGCATTATATTACTAAAGCCGAGGATTCTAAAAAACTGAACGATCATAAAAAGCCTTGCGTGATTATCTCTGCATCGGGAATGATGGAAGCAGGACGTATAAAACACCACCTGGCAAATAATATTTCTAATCCTAAGAATACAATACTGGCTGTCGGTTACTGTGCCCCGACAACTTTAGGTGCCAGAATATTGAGAGGAGATAAAGAGGTATCAATACACGGAACCGTGTATCCTGTAAATGCCGATGTGAAAAAGATAGAATCCTTTTCCGGACATGCAGATTATGAGGAGATGATTGACTTTCTAAGCTGTCAGGAACAAAGTGCTATCGAAAAGACCTTTCTTGTTCATGGTGAATATGAGACCCAGAAAAAATATGCTGCCCGACTTGAAGAGGCGGGCTTTAGGAATATCGAAATCCCGGCACGGAAACAGGAATATGAGATTTTATAATAACCTCATCAATTGAATTCCGGAAAATCTTACAAATGGTTTGGAATTTTTTAATTATAGGGTTATTTTTATAACCACTATGATATTTCATCGGTTAATAGTAGTTTCAATTTTTGTTACCGCTTTTCAATTAAACAGAACTGATTTGGAAACTAAATAATTTACTAATGAAGAATTTGATATTTTTATTTATGATTACAGGTCTGGCATTTACCCAGGTCGATATGGCTTCTGCCCAGATAAAAAATCCTCTGAAAAAAAAGATGGAAAAGAATGTTGACAAAGGCCTCAATAAGCTGGAGGACGGTATAGGCAACCTGTTAAAGAAGGACAAGGGAGAAGAGAGTGATAAGGAGGGAAAGCAGGCAGACCAGGAACAAGCACAGGAACAGGTACAGGCAACAGATGCAAAACAGACTGGCGCCCCTGCAGGTTCGGGAAAAGAGGCGGCCGTTGTTGAGCTGAAATGGTCCAAATTTGATTTTGTACCGGGTGATAAGATCATTTTCGAGGATAACCTTATAGGGGAGGAGAACGGCGAGTTCCCATCCAGGTGGGACCTTGTGCAGGGAACAGTGGAAAATGCACAGTATGGAGGCGAAAACGTTATTATGTTCAGAGGTGGTTCACCTACGATAATTCCTTATTTAAAGAATTCAAATATAGATTATCTTCCGGATGTGTTTACTGTCGAGTTTGACTTGCTACTGCCAGCCGAATCATTTACTGTATTTTTCTCTGACAGGAAAAACCAGAGCACACCTTCGGGATCAACCTATCTTAGTATATGGAGCTCTAAGATGGAAATAAGGCCAGCAAGCAGTATGCTGCCAGATAAAGGATCAATACAAAACAAATGGGCACATATTGCTATTGCTTATACTGAAGGGAAAATAAAGGCATATATGGATGAAACACGGCTGATAAATATTCCACGCCTGTCTTTTGATCCTACAGGTATATCATTGAATGCATATCATGCACATGACACCAGGCGGTTTCTTATAAAGAATTTCAGGATTGCCGAAGGTGGTGTTAAATATTACGACCGGTTCCTTCAGGATGGAAAGATAGTGTCAAACGGTATCCGTTTTGATTCTGGAAAATCCTCCCTGAGACCCGAATCTATGGGTGTTCT
>CAZDOM010000086.1:0-12707 GCA_964507015.1 uncultured Rikenellaceae bacterium
CCCCCTGCCCCTCCCGCTGCGCGGGACAGGCTCTAAAGGGGGGTTAACTCGGGACTACTCATTAGTCCCCCTTCAGGGGGAATCCCGCTTCAGCGGGAAGGGGGTACATTCCACAGAGTTTAATTACCTTGCAGGTTTAAATTTGAAAATAATGAAGAGACAATTACTTATATTATTTGGATTATCCGTATTAATAACCGGGTATTCCCAGACGATCATAAAGCCAAATTATGGTCTTAAGAGCCATGAAACGCTGGAAATCAAAAGGATAGAGATAACATCCGAAGCGACTTCATTTTATATGAGTGTTGAGAACCGGATCCAGGGAGGTAGTTTCTGCGCTGATAAGAATATTTTCATAATATATCCTGACGCGACAAAAAGTAAGCTTGTCTCCTCAAGTGGTATTCCTGTATGTCCTGATATATATAAATTCAGAGCTCCGGGTGAAAAACTCGATTTTGTACTGGTGTTTCCTCCTCTTAAAACCGGAACAGGATGGATTGATCTGATTGAGGAATGCAGTGAAAACTGCTTTTCATTTTATGGTGTAACACTTGACAGCATGTTGAACAAACGCCTGGATGAAGTATTTACCAAAGCCCCGGGAGGGACACCTGCAGATAATATTCTCCTGTTTAAGTCCATCCTTGATACCATTTCCAGTCAGGATCTTGGAATCGAGGGATCGTTGTATGTAAACATAATAGAAGCAGCCAGGGAAGATGCGGATAATATAAATGCGAGGGTCTGGTATAAAAGGCTGGCTTCATCAAATGCTCCAAGGTTAAGTGATTATATTAAATATTTGAACGACAGGGGAATAAAATATTAGTTTTGTTATATAAAAAAAGGCTGATCTATCTGGATCAACCTTTTTCTTTATAATAGGATCTTTTTTTAGAAATTTAGTTCCACTCCAACTCCTACTACCATTGTGCTTTTCTTGTATGTTTCTAAAGGCAGCAGGTTGGTTGCTCCGAGAAAATGATCTACATTTTTCTCATCTTCAAGGTACATTGTGTAGCTGACGCCCAGGTTAATTTTAATCATATCACTAACAGAGTATGCTGCTCCACCGCCAAATGTATGTGTTGCATTTGCAAATGTGAGATCACTCTGGTATTTACTATTAACTCCTTTGTTAGCCCATGCATATCCTCCGCTTACAAGTAAATTATCGGATATATTATACTCAAGCCCTCCATGGATTGACATCCCGTTACTTTCAATAATCTCGCTGTTGTCGACATGTACGCCTGCAATCTTATGTCCGTAGTCAGCAGATTTGTCAAAGTAATAATTTACTCCGGCAGCCAGGCTGAGCTTAGATAATGAGTAATTCACACCTACTGCAAGCATTGCAGGCATATCATTTCTTTTCACTTCATCCTGAATGAATATACCTCCTCCTTTAGTAGGACTGGCCAGTGATGTTGTAAGTTCAAGTTTGGTCAGGAACTCATATTTGATAGCGATGTTAAGGTTTTCAATTGGGGAAATATTTACACTTAAGATGGGAGAATATCCCGTTCCGGTCTCTTCAGCATCAACTTCAATATCCTGGGTCTGTGCTGCATAACCAGTCATAGTTGTGGCGCTGGCTGTGAATACTGGTGCTGCTGCACCAAGAACAGCCTGGGCATAGCCTATTGTAGCACCACCGATTTGGGCTGTTGTTTGTCCAGCGGCACCCATTATAGTCTGTATAGTTGCAATATCAGTAGCTGACAGACCAACGGCACCACCATTTATCAATAAAACAGCTGCCCCACCACCGTCAATAATTGGTTGTAAGCCTGCATTATAAGCGGTTGCTCCCCCAGCAAGTGTACCAAGTGTTGTTGCACCTGATGTGAAGAAATTGCTGGCAAGTACCATACTGCCATTATAAGCTGCACCAAAAGCCGGGTAATTTGGATTGATGCTTATATTATTCAGATACCCGCTATAGGTGTTTTTGGCAGTTACAAGGCGGAAACCAGCAGCAACAGATATCATATCATTTATCTTATATGAAATATTTCCCTGGTATCCGAAATAGATAGATGACCCTTCGAAGAAAATATCTGCAGAATATGCAGTAGTCCCGAATCCATTTAAATATGTTAGCGGGACAAGGTCAGAGATTGGCATTTCAAATGACGGCAATCCGGTTTCATAAGTTGCACCGCCGCCACCGCCAACAGGGTTAAAGCCAAAGGAGAATGCCAGCTTATCCAGTTTATACGCAGCAGCTACAGAGGGGAATAAAGGTGCTTTTACAGATCCTGTATACATACCATCATTCAGATAACTGTAGTTACTCGTAATCTCTCTTGTCTGGAAAATAGTCTGGTTTGAAATGCCAAAATGGAATCCATTCTCCATTTTCATTAATCCGGCCGGGTTATAGTAAACTGCATCTGTTTCAATTGAGGCATTCCTGGAAGGTAGCCTAACCCATGATGCGCTCTGATTGGTGTTTGTAACCAGTCCTCCGGCAAGAAGAGTACCGGTAACCAGTGTTCCGGCAATTAAGGTTAGAATTTTTTTCATAAGTCGGGTTTTAAGTTTATAATTGAGATTTTCTGCAATAGAAATCACAAAAGACCTCAGTGTCATTACTTTAATATTAAATAAGTCAAATAAAACAGATCAAATGTATACAATTATTTGAATTATGCAAATAGGTCTAAAATAGTATATTGATATATAACTAATTGGACGGCATTTTGAATACTATTCGAAAATTTCTTCAGGTTTAAAATTCGGTAAAGATAGAAAAAGGCGTCAGGCATCAGGCATCAGGCAACAGGCGTCAGGCGTCGGGCGTTGGGCATCAGGCATAAGATTGATAGTATATGGTAGGGTGGAAGGTAATTAAGATAAATTATTAAATTGCAGTTGGAATAAGTTAATTTTTAAATTTAAACGCTGCATCATAAGTAATTTTAAAGAACTTAAGGTTTGGCAACAAGCCAAAGAACTTGCTGTTATTATCTATAAGATAACAGATAATGGTGAATTTTTGAGGGATTTTGGACTTAAAGATCAGATAAGAAGATCTTCTATATCAGTACCCTCAAATATAGCAGAAGGAGATAATCTGGATACTGATAAACAAAGTGTTAGGCATTTTTATATTGCCAGGGGATCCCTCGCAGAATTAAGAACCCAACTTATAATTGCCATGGAAATTGGATATATTACAGCAAAACAATATGATACTTTAGAGAAGTCCTGTGAAAGCATAAGCGCCACGCTAACAGCCTTAATTAAATATAGATCGAAATAAAAGTATCTGGTAACAGGTAACAGGCCTCAGGCGACAGGTAAAACCAATTATTCTGTTGTCGATGCCTGACGCCCGACGCCTGACGTCCGACGCCCGACGCCTATTTCCCATGTAGCAATTCAAACTCCCCCATTAGCCCATAATCAAGCAGCTGGTAATCCTTCCCAGGAGGATAAGTTTTTACATTCCGGAAATGCCATGGTGAAACAAGTCCCGGTGCCGGATTATTGAAATGAGGTCCCAGGAGATTTTTCAGGCTTCCAAGTACTCTGACCTCCACTTTATTTTCACCCTGTTTTATATGATCGGTAATATCTCTCCGGAATGGGGGGAAAGCAATTATCCCCGCAGGTTTATCATTTACTATAACTTCAGAAACTGTTCCGGACCATTTCCCGGGACTTACAATATACTTACCTTCTGGATTTTCAATATTATAATTCCTGCTATAAGTGATACCCCCTGAATAGAAGGGCATACCCTGATCCTTCCAACTCCCGGGTTGCAGATAGCCAACCTCAGGTTCAACTACCCATCCTTTCGATGCAGGACTTAATGAAAATTCACCCAAAATATAAACAGGTTCAATTTCAGCATATACATTCATGGGAGATACTTTCAGGGTAATTACATTATCTCCCCTTTTTACCAGTTCTTCTATATCGAAAACACCAAACTCTCTGTCGAGCCACCATTTACCCTCAATTGCTTTCACCTCTTTCCCATTTATGGAAACATCCCATAAATAAGGACGTTCAACAACTGCTTCCATACCGGTAAAATCGACATTACCCTTTATATTGAAATGATAAGTGGCTCTGAATCCGGTGTTTACTCCAAATGTATCCCGGTCTGTAATGTTGGTTTTAAATTGTACCGAATGATTCCAGGGATTGCCATTACTGAATCCATAAGCTTTAAATACTGTTTCTGTTGCATCATAAGTATGCTGGTCTTTTAATAATTCTCCTCCGGTCTCAAGATCACAGAATCCGATAGTAAGAACATTCTTTGCATCTCTTTTTACTGTCATTGCAGAAGAGAGCACAACATCAAAATTAATTTCTTCTTCCTTCTCATTCTTAAAGTCACCCTGATTTACAGAGGGGATATAAAGTAGCAGGCTCCCGGCAGGAGGGAGTTTGAATTGAAATTCTACCGATCTTTCTTCCTGTGAATATGGATATCCTGTGATCTCACCTGTGAAACTGTTCATCTCAATTACCTGGGCGCCATTCATTTTTATAGTCCCTGTGCTATTATCTTTCAAACTTGAATTGACAAGAAAAATAACCTGTCCATCACTAAGTTTTCTTCGGTGGTGATAAAGATCACCTCCTTTGATGTAAGAAAAGTGAAGGGAGGGATCAGTAAAATATTTCCGGATTACATCTTTATTGAGTTCCTTCTCGAAACTGATCTTTGTCTCATTTATCTGGAAGAATTTTGTCAAATGGTCACTTTCCCGGCCATCAATTAGCGTAGGATGTGAGAAACATATCAACTTTCCGCCACCGGCTACAAATTTGCTGATAAGCTTGAATGTTGGCTCATCAAGGTTCTCTGTCATTGGTGGTAGAACCACAGTCGAATATTTGCCCTTTCCGATTAATAGTTGTCCGGCTTTGACAGATCCTAAGTCTTTTATAATGTTCTCTGACCCGAGATCATATTCAACCTGGTTTTTCTCAAGCATGGTAACAAATGTTTGAAAAGACTGGCCAATTTTCATGCATTTTAGATTTCTCGCTGCGTAAGAATCATACAGCCATGCAGAAGTGGTTGGTTCGAGAACCAGAATATCGTTTTTCTGTTTTCCTGCTGATAATGCTGCCGAAAGTCTGGCGTAATTATCGTTGAGGTATTTATAATCTTTCCACCATGGTTCATGGTAGCTGAAGCTCGGTGGATAATCATATTTTCGTGCCCCTGCCAGAGAAATATGAGAAAGATGCTGATTCATAAGGTTAACGCCAAGGGCATATTCCCAGTCGCCAAGACGTTTCAGATCTGTAAATGTATCTTCCCAGCCTCCGCCACCATAGGTCTCACTGAGTTTCCTTTGCCTGCCTGTCTGGTTTGCAGCACTTGCAAGCTCCTTTACTGATCTGACATTTCCGAATTGCGCATTTACTGTTGAATCATCCCACTGGTTGAACAGCATATCAATTGCAGGTACCTGGTGCCATGCATACATGGCCATATTGTCGCCGCCATTGCGCATATTAGGCCACTCATGTTCCCAGTAATGACCGGTGAATTTTAATCCTTTATCCTCACAATAGTAATAGTATGGTTTTGACCAGCGTTCAATAAACATCCGGAGGAGAGTCTGTGTATAATTATGCCTTACTTTTTTCCAGTCTCCAACCTCTTCAAACAGGGAAGGAAGATGTAACCTGAGGTCATATTCCCATTTCTCCAGGAACAGATCGAACAGATCGGGAGTCCAGCGGATACCGCCAGGCGAATTGATATGTGGTTCATCGGTGAAAATACCGGGGACTGTCTGCCTGAAATCACCAATTGTATATTTCTCATATCCTTCCATTGTTATTTCAAGGAACTTCTCAGTAACACCAGGGTATAACAGGTCAACATATGAAAATCCACCATACCAGTCACTTATCTCGTTATATGTTTTTGTGAAAAGGTAGTAATTACCTTTTTCCCCTTTATTGTTTTCAAGAGATGATGTAATATTTGTCAATATCCCGTTTTCATCCCTGAGGCAGATAAAAAATTTATCTGCAGTATCAGGAAGCATTTCGGTTTTTATCATTTTTAATCCCTGTCCCTGGTTGTACGATTCCGGCATCTGATCCGGCACATGTCCTCCTGCGAAACCGCTCGGGTATGAGTTTTCATCATATATCCACACCCGCATGCCCATCTCTTTACCTTTATCTACAGTATACTTGAAAAGATCAAACCACTCATCAGAAAGATATTCGGTGATAAGACCCGGCCTTGGATGAACGAATACCTGACTGCTCCCGGCATTCTTAAAATCATTCATATAACTATCTATCTCTTCTTTAGTGATCTTATAGTTCCAAACGAAGAAGGGTGATGTGGTATACTCAGCAGCAGGTACTTTAAATTCTTCTGATAGTTTAGTAAAATCATTGATTTTTACTTCGTTGATTACAGTAGTTTTCCTGCATGATGCAAAACACAGCATCAATGTGAATACCAGGAATGATGATTTAAGGATAGTTGGTTTCATAGATAATTCAAATTATGATTGTCAGGTCAGAAAAATAATCAATGTGAATTTACGAATTTTATAATGAAGATTAAACTCATTGATTCTATTCATAATGATACCGGAGGTATCTGATTCCAATATCCCCGGTTACATCCGGGGTAAATGCAAAAGACAAGTGTACAACCCCGGATGGGGTTGAATTGGCTCTTCAACACCGCCGGCGTTGTACTCTCATCTACTTTATTACCATGGATGTGACCATGGACATTTGAATTGGATGCCTCCGGCATCTAATAATTAGAATAATCTTGGTACTATTGACACTTATGTCCAATTGTTTTAAGATGCTTAATAACCTGTTGCATCAGAAATAGCATCTGAAGGTAAATTTTTTTATAAAGCTGGAGGCTTTAAATTCCAATATCCCCGGTCACATCCGGGGTAGCTAGTCAAAAATGTATATGATCCCGGAGAGCTTGTCCCGCTTCTAGCGGGGGATCAAATATCAAAATTATATACTACCTGTAAACCTCACACTAAAACTCCTTTGCGGTTGTATATCTCCCGGCCGGCCCATATATTCTGTGTTGGTTAAATTCTTAACCGCAAACGAAAGTTTATACTTTTCATTCAATCTGTATCCAAGGGAACCGTCAATAACCATATAGCCTTTGTTGTGAGTTTCCCAGTAACCAGGAAATCCCGGGAGAATAGCCTCACCTGTTTCCTCCGTCAGGAAAAAATCATCGATTCTCAGGATCCTGGATTTTACATATAAATTCAATCCTGTATCAAATTTTGTCCATGAAGTATTCAGGGATATTTTTCCGGAATGCATCCTTCTGTATTTAAGGTATATACCAGTATTTTTATTTGTATATTTATTAAATTCAACCGGATAAATATATGTGTAGCCACCCGATAACGTTGTGTTAATCCTTCCAATATTTCCTGTCAGCATTAATTCCACTTCTCCTCCATAAATTCTTGATTGTTCTATGTTGGTTGCTTTGAATCCTGTAGATGTTACTCCGATTGTTGTATCCGTATAAATTGCAAGATAGTATTCTATCATATTGATATTTTGTGACATGAACAAGGAAATATCGGCCTGGCCGGTCATTTCACCAAAACTGATACCCTGTTTTATACCTGCCTCAGTACTCCATCCTGATTCAGGGAGGATCGAAGGATTTGGAAAGATAACCACTGATCCTAGAGTTGTGGAGGCATGTTTTTCGGCTATTGAAGGGAAACGGTAACCCTGTCCGAACGATGCCCTGATAAAAGTATAATCTGCTGCCTGCCAGTTTATTCCGGCTCTGAAGACAGGAACAATCTTATCTTTTATACCATCGAGTGAATTTTGTTCTAACCGGAAACCGGCCACAGCTTTCAGCCTTCTTGCAGGACGTACTTCTAACTGTGCAAAGCCTGCCAGGTTCAAACCTGAATGGTTGTCATACATATTTGAGATAACCCTGCTGAAGTTTTCAGAGATGCCGGCAGTAATATCCATGAAACCTGTCAGATAATGCCATAACTGGTATTCACTATAAAGGGAATATGCATCGCTGTTGGTTTTTTCACTATCAGGAAAACGGTTTAATGAAGTCTGGAATCTTATTCGCAGGTCATGTTTATAGCGGTTGCTCTTTTTCAGAGTAATATAGGGGTCAAGAGCGAAGAACCACCCATTAAGTACAATTGTAGCAGATTCCTGTTGTTTCAGTGCTCCGGTCTCGGCATTTTCCCAGAGGACAAAATCCCTTTTTACAGTATAGCCGGAATTCATATTTGCACCATAGGTAAGTCCTTCAATCTTTTTATCAAAATGCTTCAGTTTTAAGCTGAGGCGTCCAAGCTTTTCCCCGTTAAGTCTGCGGTATCCTTCATCTGCCAGTAGATTTAAACTTATTCCAATGTCGCTCTTTCCATATTTTTGAAGGTGAGCAAATGACAGGTTTGAAAATACCCTTGGTGTATTCCACCAAACCCAGTTCCGGTTAAGAGGCTTGTCGAAGATGCCTGTCTCAAAGTAAAAATCTGTTGTTGGAATATTTGTTGCGTCGGCAGTCCTGAAATTTATTACTCCGTTCAGGGCTGAAGAACCGTAAAGAACAGATGAGGCTCCCTTTATTATTTCTATCTGAGCGAGATTTTCCAAAGGCAGGAACTGCCATTTGATATTTCCGGCATCGGCCGAAACCATCGGGAGTCCGTCAATAAGAGCCAGTACCCGGCTGCCTGCCCCGTAACTGAAACCGCTTCCACCTCTTACAGAAGCCTGCCCGTCCATTACATCAATACCGGAAGTTTTGTTTATAAGCTCCTGTGCATCAGTAATATGATTATCAGAAAGGAATGCCGTTTTTACAATATCCATGGAAACTGTCAGCTCTGCAATCTTTTGTTCATTTTTATTCGCACTTATAACTATCTGATCAATCTCTCTGACTCTCAGCTCCATCTCAATATTTAACATAACAGTGTCAGCTTCAGTTACCGTAACTTCTTTTATTACAGAACTATATCCTATCAATTGAAATGAAATTGTTTTATTCCCGGGACTGGTGGTGAATATGAAAATACCATTCTCATCTGTTGTTGTACCCAGATTTTTACCGTAAATAACATATACTCCGGCAAGCGGTACTCCGCTGTTGTTGTCAGTAACCCTTCCCTTCACAAAACCTTCAGGAGGGGTCCCTTTTAAAACAGTGGTAAAAAGAAAGAGCGCTGCAATAAGGATGTAACGCATCAGTTTGTTTTAAATGTCATCCGGATATTAAATGGATTATCCGGGTCAAGCTGATTGGGAACAACAGTTGTGATCTTTAATGATATGCTGGTTAATTCTTTGATATCCGCAATAATAGGAAGAGGCAGTGAATCGGTGATAATGGTAAGCTGCGTTTCTTCAACATTAAATCTCCACTGTCCCGTATACTGACCAAAATAGCCGGAGCCGTCCTCATTGAATTTTGCATTTCCGGCAAATTTCTCAAGAAGTTGACCTGCCCCGGTTGCATCAACACCATTAGCAAGCAGGGAGTCTGTTGTCCATATCGGCGAAGTAAGTAGTTTGAACCTTTCCGACCTGTCATCTTTGTTACAGGCAAATATCAGCAGGCAAGCTGATATGAATGCTAATAATGCAATATTTTTCATAACAATCAGGATTAATCTTATTTATCCTTATTCTATCTATTTCTTTTAATTATATCAAAGATATGAAACTTTAATAAAACACATTATCAAATTTTTTTCCTACTTTTAAGATAATAAACCTTGCCAATAATGACAGATCGAAGTGTATTAAGAGGATTTATTGTGCCTCTGATAATACTAGTATCCTGTAATTCTTCAGATAATTTATCCGATCAGACTGTTATAGGACTTGATAACTGGTTTAACAGGGAGATCAATTCACAAACAGGAAATCCGTTCCATTATCTCTGGAGTGATACTACATGGTCAGGTTACTCAAGGTTTGGTAAAATATTTACAGACAGGAAAGCAGAGATAATAACAATTGAAAAACCGCTGGTATCAGTTTTAGAAACAATAGATATATACATAATTGTAGATACTGATACTACAACAGAATCGAAATCACCAAATTATATTTTACCTGGAGATGTGGAGGTGATAAGAAAATGGGTAAGGAGGGGAGGAGTACTTGCGGTTTTTGCAAATGATGCTCCAAACTGTGAATTCACCCATCTCAACAGCCTGATGTCGCAGTTTGGGATGACTTTCAATCATGTAACATTGCATCGTGTCGCAGGGGATAACTGGGAAATGGGTGCATGTATTGACCTGCCTGATCATCCTTTGTTTGAAGGAGTTGCAAAGATCTATATTAAAGAGGTTTCTGATATTAACCTCTCTGGTCGGGCAAAAGCCGTTTTAATGGAAGATGATAATGTTTTAATGGCTGAAAACAGTTATGGTAGAGGATATATTTTTGCAATAGGCGACCCCTGGATATATAATGAGTATATCGATCATGACAGGCTGCCGGAAACCTTTGATAACAGGAAGGCTGCAGAGAACCTTGTGGATTTGCTGTTGAGGAAAGCCGGAAGTCAGTAGTAAAAATAAGGATAGCACTATAGCACGATAGCATTATAAATACCAGGTATTAATTATTATTTAGTAAAACCATATTGTAATGAAAAGGAAATCCATTTTTAACATTTTTTTGATTGTACTGCTGGGTACGTCAGCATGTACAAAAGCTCCTGTACTTAAGGAAGCATCACCGGTTTCTGCAAAAATGTCTGCAGAGCGTCTTGCCCGGATAGACAATATGATTCAGCAGGGAATAGACAGCAATTGGTATGCCGGGGCCGTAGGTTTTATAGCTCGTGATGGCAGGATAGTTTATAACAAAGCATTCGGTGTTTGTAACATCGATGTTCAGACTTCGATGAGGATCGACAATATCTTTCGTATTGCATCCCAGACTAAAGCTATCGTCAGCATAGCGGCAATGATGTTGTTTGAGGAAGGAAAATTCCTTCTTGACGATCCTGTTTCGAAATACATTCCGGAATTTGCTAATCCCCGGGTGCTTGATAAGTTTAATGAGAAGGATACAACTTATACCACAATCCCTGCAAAACGTGAGATAAAAATAAGAGATCTTCTTACTCATACCTCCGGTATTGACTATGCCGGTATCGGATCACCAGTGATGAGGGCGGTTTATGCCAAAGCAGATATCTCTCCGGGATTTGGAGACGAAAAAGCAATAATAGGAGATGAGATGAAAGATCTTGGGAAACTGCCTCTTGCTCATAACCCAGGTGAAAAATGGACATACGGATTGAATGTGGATGTGCTGGGTTATCTTGTTGAAATATGGTCAGGAGAAACCCTTGATCAGTACCTTAAGAATCATCTCTTTGGTCCTCTGGGTATGGATGATACATATTTTTATATACCACCTGAGAAGCAGCATAGACTGGTACAGGTCAATACTGAAGATGAAAGGGGTCATGTTACATTTTTACAGAATGATTATTTTAATTACCCCTTACTTGAGGGAACCTATTTCTCAGGTGGAGCCGGATTAAGTTCAACAGTTAAAGATTATGCCATATTCCTGCAAATGCTTTTGAATGAAGGAGTCTATAACGGACAAAGATTTCTTTCGAGAAGGACAGTTGAGCTTATTACCTCAAACCAGATTGGAGAACTAAGCCTTGGGCGTAACAAATTTGGCCTCGGCTTTGAGATAACAACTAAAGAGGGTCAGGCTGTACTTGGTATCTCTGAAGGATCATTTTCATGGGGTGGGTATTTCGCAACCAATTACTGGGCCGATCCAAAAGAGAAAATTGTAGGATTGATATTTACACAGCAGTTACCCATGAGTCATGGTGAGATCCATGATAAATTCAAGGCAATGGTTTACCAGGCACTGGATGATTGAATTGCGGAATTCGGATTGCGGATTGCGGATTTATTCGTAATAAGAAATCCGTGTTTTATCTGTGTTAATCCGTGAAATCTGTGGTTAATATTTCTTTAACAGCTCCAGAAGTTTGTTATCGAGTTTGTGACCGTACCAATCGGTGTATTCAATATCGGTACGCCTTGAATCGAGTATACCGAAATCGCCCCTGAAGTTCCAGAGTGCATAACCTATCCCGGCATTTGTCAGGATATCAATAACATCGCCAAACCATGCAAGGAAAACTTCATGCGGGGTTTTGTTATAGCATCCGCATTCGCCACAATGCACGCCGACTCCCTTGTCTTTTAATTCAATCCAGGGTTTATAGAATTCCTCAAGTGATTCCCTTCCATAATATTTGCCATCAATAGTCCCTGGCCATACAGGGGTGGGAGCCTGTGATGGATCTTTCCATACCCATGAAGCCTGGTAATGAGATACCAGGCCCGGATAATATCCGCGGCAGCTCTGTGCAATATTAAGATCCTCAATTTCAGGGATTACACTATTGCCTCCACCATTTCCGTCGGCTACTATAAGACGGTCAGGATTTACTGTTCTGATCGCCATAGAGGCACCCTCAGCAATTTTTCTGTATATTTCTCCCGGGACAGGACCCTTTTGCGCATACTGGTCATTCATGTCCTCAATATATGCCGGTTCATTAAGAAGATCGAAGCTCAGTTTGTCAGGTGAGATTGTCTTATACCGTTCAGCCCACATTGCCCAGTGTGCATAGAAGGCATCCTGTG
>CAZDOM010000087.1:0-12683 GCA_964507015.1 uncultured Rikenellaceae bacterium
GAACCCCCGACCCTCAGCTTGGGAAGCTGATGCTCTACCACTGAGCTACTCCCGCATTGTTTATTTATGACCCTTAGCCTGGGATCCCGAGTGCTCGGGACTACCACTGAGCTACTCCCGCTGTTATATTAAAGAATTCCGGCAAATATAATTTAAAATATCTATTGACTCCGGGTTTATCATAAACTTTTATATACTGCCTCCATAAGCCCACGGATATAACCTGTCGCATAAAGGTTCCCGAGAGTACTGTAGCCCGGTCTTTCATTACTGTCGCCTGCCATGGTGGGTACATGATCAGGACGTATTGGTCCCCTGAATCCTGTTTCAATGTATGCCTTCATGGCTTCATACATATCTATCTGGCCTTCATCATGGAAGGTCTCTTCAAAATTATACTTGCCACCTCTTACATTCCTGAAATGTACAAAATGTATAAGGTCACGTTTACCAAATTCCCTTATTACCGAAGGCAGATCTTCTCCCATAAGTGCGAAATTACCCTGACACATGGTCAGACCATTGCTTTTACTGGGGTATATATCTATCATCCTTCTGAATGAATCAACCCTGTTCATTATCCTGGAGATACCCCGAATGGAGTCAACCTGGGGATCATCGGGGTGCATTGCAAGCTTTATCCCCTGTTTTTCCGCCTCCGGAACAACAGCTTTCAGGAAATATTCAAGATTACTCCACAGGCTCTCCTTCGACACTTTCCCATACCTTGTCAGTTCTGCATCTTTAATATCCTCATTATCAAATGCAGTCACCAGGGCCCCTCCACGACCCGGCCTGTCATTGGTAGTCCTGGCCCAGCTTATAACGGGCATCCAGTTATAACAGATAACATTAATACCTGCTTTCGACAGGTTTTTCATAAAGGTGATGAAGTTGGAGATTTCTTCATCACGGCCTTCAAGACCCAGTTTTGTTCTGTCCCACAGGGCCGGAGGACCTTCGATAACCTCCAGTTTCAGACCATATTTCTCCCATAACGCCTTAACAGCGACAATTACATCATAATCCCATGGTTTGGAATTCTTCATACCAACACTCATAGGATTAATACCTCCAACCACTCCGGTGACATCCAGCTGCCTTGCAAATTCTATTTTCTTTATATCGCCTTCAGCCCCCCAGAAATATGCAAAACAAAACTTCATTCCAGCATCTCTGATATAGGTGGTTTTACCGGAATGTTTTTTAATACCGGTAACTGCTGCAGGTGCAGTATTTTTGTTTATCCCTGTAAATGAGCTCATTGACAATCCCGCTGCCAGCAATCCGGTATTCCTGATAAAGCCTCTGCGATCATTCTTCATAATAAAAACTGATTTATTGATAACAACTGCGCAAGATAGTTATTTATAGAGCTGCAAGGTTGAAAACAGACCCTGTTATTCCGGGTATTCTTCTTACATTTGAGAATTACTTTTCAGGATACCTGAAGAAAAAAGAAGAATATTAACATTCAATAAATGAAAGCATATTTAATTTCAATCGGTGATGAGATCCTTATAGGGCAAACTGTCAATACAAATGCGGCATGGATAGGAGAACATTTAAGCAATATAGGATTTGATGTAAACTTCATTACTGCGGTTCACGATAAAAGGGCTGATATTTTGGATGTACTAAAAATAGCAGAAGACAAATCAGATATTATTATTATAACGGGAGGACTGGGGCCGACTATTGACGATATCACCAAACAAACACTTTGTGAGTTCTTTGAAACACATCCTGTAACTGACAAGGAAGTGCTTGCTATGATTGAAATCATGATGGAAAGGAGGGGTATACCGATGAATGAAAAAAACCGGAAGCAGGCAGAGGTTCCGCAAACATGTTTTGTTCTAAAGAATATCAGGGGAACAGCACCAGGGATGTTATTTGAAAAAGGAGAGAAGGTATTTATTTCAATGCCTGGAATACCTTACGAAATGGAGTATATAATGACAAAACATGTGATTCCTTACCTCATAAAACGCTTTAGATTGCAAATGATAATACACAGGAATATAATGACTTATGGTTTGCCTGAAGCAATACTTGCTGACAGACTCTCTGCATTTGAAAAGGAATTACCGGTAGAAATAGGACTGGCTTATCTGCCTAATCATGGTATTATTAAATTAAGGTTGACAGCAAACGGAGATGATCCGGAGATGCTTGCAGAAAAAGTGGCAGAGCAGGTAAAAAAACTGTATGAGATTATACCGGAACTCATTTACGGGGAAAATGAGGAGCCTCTTGAAATGGTTGTCGGAAAGCTTCTGCGTCAAAAGAAACAGACTCTGTGTACAGCAGAGAGCTGTACCGGAGGGAAGATTGCACATATGCTGACTTCCATTTCAGGGAGCTCAGACTATTTCAAAGGATCTGTTATTGCTTATAACAACGTGATTAAGAAAGAGATACTTAAGGTTCCGGATCAAAAACTGTTAAAGTATGGAGCGGTAAGTGAACAGGTAGTAAAAAGTATGGCAGAAGGAGGGAGGGAACTGCTGAAAACTGATTATTGCATTGCAACATCAGGTATTGCCGGTCCTGACGGAGGAACAGCCGATAAACCTGTGGGTACGATCTGGATAGCTGCAGCATCGGCTACGGAGACAATTACAGAAAAACATCTGTTTGGTTATGAACGGCATACTAATATAATGAGATTTTCCAATGCTGCCCTTAACCTTCTCCGGAACCTGATAAAAGATTCTTAAATAAAATAATAGGGTAAATCTTCAAAAAAATGGTTGAAATATTTGGCCAATCAGATAAAAATCACGTATTTTGCGCTTCGTTTAAAAAAATAAAAATTACGGAATAATAAAATAAACATCGATGGCAAAGAGTTGTCAGATTACCGGGAAAAAAGTGATGGTGGGAAATAATGTCTCTCATTCAAAAAGGAGGACAAAAAGAAAATTCTATCCCAACCTTTTTGAAAAAAAATATTTTCTGCCCGACGAAAACAGGTGGATTTCCCTTAGAATATCAGCTGCAGGTATCCGTCTTATAAATAAAAAAGGTCTTCCTGTGGCTCTGAAGGAAGCAAAGGAAAAAGGTTATATTGTTAATTATTAATAAGGACTGAAATGGCAAAGAAGGCTAAGGGTAACAGACAGCAGGTTATTCTGGAATGTACCGAGCACAAAGAGAGCGGACTACCAGGAATGTCAAGATATATTACCACAAAAAACAGGAAGAATACTCCCGACAGGCTTGAAATGAAGAAATACAATCCTGTAATGAAAAAGCATACGATACACAAAGAAATAAAGTAAAAAGATAATACCATGGCAAAGAAAGTTGTTGCAACACTTAAATCAGGAAAAGGTAAACTCTTTACTAAGTGTATAAAAATGCTGAAATCACCGAAATCAGGTGCATACATTTATAAAGAGGAGATAGTACATAATGACCATATAAAGGACTTTTTCAGCAAGAGTTACAAGTAAATAATTCTGATTAGTGATAAGATATTCAAAGCTTTCTTCGTAGCGAAGAAGGCTTTTTTTATATTTGCGCTTCATAAATATTATCAGCATGGCTTTACTGGGATTTTTTACCAGGGAGAACAAAGAAAACCTTAACAAAGGACTTGAAAAGACCAAAGAGAATGTATTTACAAGGCTCTCCAGGGCTGTTATTGGTAAGGCAAAAGTAGATGAAGAGGTACTCGACAACCTTGAGGAGGTTCTGGTATCTTCTGATGTGGGTGTAGAAACAACCCTGAGAATAATTGAACGTATTGAAGCCAGGGTTGCCAGAGATAAATACCTTAATACCAGTGAGTTAAATATTATTCTTAAAGAGGAAATTGCAGCACTCCTGCAAGAAGGCGGGAGCAATGAATTACCTGATTTTTCAGTTCCGCTGCTACATTCTCCATATGTAATAATGATCGTAGGGGTAAATGGTTCCGGAAAAACAACCACAATAGCTAAGCTTGCACATCAGTATAAGAAGAATGGAAGGAAAGTACTGCTCGGTGCAGCTGATACTTTCAGGGCGGCTGCTATTGACCAGCTTCAGATATGGGCCGACAGGGCAGAAGTATCAATAGTAAAGCAGCAAATGGGATCGGATCCGGCATCGGTAGCATATGATACAGTAAAATCAGGATTGGCAGGAGACTATGACATTGTTATTATTGATACCGCCGGAAGACTGCATAATAAGGCCAACCTGATGGCAGAACTCTCAAAAATAAAGAAAGTAATGGATAAGGTCATGCCCGGTGCTCCGCATGAGGTACTTCTTGTCCTTGACGGATCAACCGGTCAAAATGCCTTTGAACAGGCCAGGCAGTTTACGGCTGCTACAGATGTAACAGCCCTGGCAATTACAAAACTTGACGGGACAGCCAAGGGAGGAGTGGTAATTGGTATATCAGACCAGTTTAAAATACCTGTAAAATATATTGGCATAGGTGAAAAACTTGATGACCTTCAGATATTCAACAGCACAGAATTTGTTGATTCACTATTTACACCGGTGAAATCTATCTAATAAAATACCCCCTTTCTTATTTCCCCCATTTCCCAGGGGGTCAGACAGGGAGCAAATTAACAAAATGGGGAAAAAAAGGATCAATATAGTTACCCTGGGCTGCTCGAAAAATATTGTCGATTCCGAAAAGCTGCTCAAACAACTCCAGGCAGGAGGCTATGAAATCATTCACAACTCAGATGATTTATCAGCTCCAAAAGTAATTATCAACACATGCGGTTTTATTAACGATGCTAAAGAGGAAAGTATCGACACTATTCTCCGGTATATCAGGGCAAAAGAAGAAGGCAAAATAAAAAGCCTGTATGTAATGGGCTGCCTTTCTGAACGTTATATGGATGCCCTTAAAACTGAAATCCCTGAGGTAAACAGGTATTTCGGTGTAAAAAATCTCCCGGATATTCTGACTGAAATGGGAGTAAATATTAAAGAGGAACTATTAAACCAGCGTGTACTTACAGGTCCGGGTCATTATGCCTACCTGAAAGTATCTGAGGGATGCGACAGGAAATGCTCTTTCTGTGCTATCCCGGAGATAAGGGGTAAGGCTGTCTCGCGTCCTGTAGAAGATATCTTACGGGAAGCATGGATTCTGGCTGAAATGGGAGTGAAGGAGCTTATACTTATCGCCCAGGATCTAAGCTATTATGGTCTTGACCTCTATAAAAAACAGATGCTGCCTGACCTGGTTTCAAGTCTCCTCGAAATTGAATCCCTGGAATGGATACGGTTACATTATCTCTATCCTGCAAATTTTCGCTCAGATCTCATCTCATTGATCAGGGAAAACCCCCGTATATGCAATTATATTGACATTCCCATTCAACATATAACTGACAGGATGTTAGGGTTGATGAAAAGATCTCATAACCGGTATGAAACCGAGAAAATACTAGAGATGATACGTTCTGGTTTGCCAGGTTCTGTAATCAGGACCACCCTGATAGCCGGACATCCGGGAGAAACAGATGCTGATTTTCTTGAATTAAAGAATTTTGTCAGTCATTTCTGCTTCGACAGGCTTGGTGTTTTCGCCTATTCCCATGAAGAGGATACATTTTCATACAATAATTATAAAGATGATATTCCGGATGATGTAAAGCAAGCAAGAGTTGCAGAAATCATGGATATACAACAGGAGATATCTGCCGGATTAAATGAGAAGCACATTGGCAGCACTCTTAAAGTGTTGATTGACAGGAGGGAAGGGGATTATTATATTGGCAGAACGGAATTTGATTCTCCTGAAGTTGACCAGGAGGTTCTCATATCAGCAGAATATGACCTTAACCCGGGAAACTTTTACAATGTAGTGATCATACAATCAACTGATTTTGATCTGTTTGGAAAGCCGGTAGCCTGAATTAGTCTTTTTCCACTGATTTCTCACCCTTTTTTTCCCCGCCCTCTTTTGTTTTAAGGATTTTGATCTTTATTTCCGACTTTGCAGTATTGAATCCGACATTGATTACTTCATTGTCACTGGGACCGGCTTTAATAAGCATCTCGGCCATCGGATCTTCCAGGTATTTCTGGATTGCCCTTTTCAGGGGCCGTGCCCCGTAATTTGCATCGAAACCTCGCTCTGCAATAAAATCTCTTGCGGCAGGGGCTATCTTAAGCTGGTAACCAAGAGCTTTAACTCTCTCAAGCAGGCCTTTCAGTTCAAGGTCAATAATCTGGTTAATCTCCTCTTTATCAAGAGAATTGAACATTATAACATCATCGACCCTGTTTAGAAACTCAGGTGCAAATGTCTTTTGCAGGGCTTTCTGGAGAATACTTTTCGTCTGATCGTCCCTCGTAGTTTTTTTGGTATTTGTATCGAATCCTATGCCATGACCGAATTCGGCTATCTGACGTGTTCCGATATTAGATGTAAGTATAACAATAGTATTTCTGAAGTCTACCCGGCGTCCAAGGCTATCGGTAAGCTGACCCTCATCAAGCACCTGCAGTAAGATGTGGAACACATCGGGATGTGCTTTTTCTATCTCATCAAGAAGTACTACTGAATAGGGTTTCCGCCTTACTTTTTCCGTAAGCTGGCCGCCTTCCTCATAACCGACATATCCCGGAGGTGCTCCAACAAGCCTTGAAACGGAAAATTTCTCCATATATTCACTCATATCGATTCTGACAAGATTGTCAGTTGTTTCAAAAAGGAACCTGGCAAGTACTTTCGCAAGTTGTGTTTTCCCGACACCTGTCGGACCCAGGAATATAAAAGTGCCGATCGGTTTGTTTGGGTCCTTGAGTCCGGCTCTGTTCCTCTGGATAGATTTTACAATCTTCTGTATAGCCTCATCCTGGCCTATTACACTTTTTTTCAGTTCTTCTGCCATCTGCAGGAGCCTTGTTCCTTCAGTCTGGGCTATCCGTTGCACAGGTACTCCTGTCATCATGGCTACTACCTCTGCAACTTTTTCGGCATCAACTGTTTCGCGGTTAACGGCAAGTTCTTTTTCCCATTTCTTTTTTTCCAGATCAATCATATCCAGAAGATCCTTTTCACGATCCCTGAAGCTGGCAGCCTTTTCAAAGTTCTGGTTCTTAACAGCATTCATCTTCTCTTTCTTGGCCTCTTCCAGCTGGTTTTCAAGAGATAGTATCTTTTCCGGAACATTAATATTTAATATATGAACTCTCGAACCTGCTTCATCAAGTGCATCTATAGCCTTATCGGGAAGGTGTCTGTCGGTGATATAACGGTTTGTGAGCCTCACGCAGGCTTCTATAGCTTCATCTGTATAAGATACATTATGGTGATCCTCATATCTTTCTTTTATATTATGAAGAATATTAAGGGTCTCCTCTATAGTAGTAGGATCAACGATAATCTTCTGGAATCTTCTTTCCAGAGCGCCGTCCTTCTCAATATGCTGCCGGTATTCATCGAGTGTTGTTGCTCCGATACATTGAATTTCACCTCTTGCCAGTGCAGGTTTGAGCATATTCGCAGCATCGAGTGATCCTGTAGCTCCACCAGCGCCAACGATAGTATGTATCTCGTCGATAAACAGGATTATATTGTCATTTTTTTGTAGTTCATTAAGGATAGCCTTCATTCTTTCCTCGAATTGCCCGCGATATTTTGTTCCAGCAACTATTGAAGCAAGATCAAGAGCAACGACTCTTTTATTAAAGAGTACCCTCGAAACATTTCTTTTTGATATTCTCAGTGCGAGCCCTTCAGCAATAGCTGATTTACCCACTCCGGGTTCTCCGATCAGTACAGGATTATTTTTCTTTCTCCTTGAGAGTATCTGTGCCAGTCTTTCTATTTCACGTCCCCTTCCCACTATAGGATCGAGACGGTTTTCGTCGGCAGCCTTTGTCAGGTCTATACCAAAATTATCAAGTACCGGAGTATCAGAAGAGGGTTTTGAAGAGGATCCGGATCCACTATGACCTTTACCCTGGCCTCCGAAACCCTGCCCTTCATCTTCCTCATCTCTCGGATAATCAGCGCTGGCCCTGGGTGATTCAGCCTCAACCATATGCTTAACAGATTGATAATTTACATCCATTTCCAAAAGGAACCTTGTTACCAGAGAGTTCTCATCTTTAAGTATAGCTAAAAGAAGATGTTCCGATTCAATTGTCTCGCTCTTTAATGCTTTTGCTTCAAGATAGACCAGCTTAAGGATCCTTTCAGTGCTTCTTAACAGTGGTAATACTTCATGATCTGCCACCGGTACCGGACTTTCGACCTTAATGCTCTTCTCAAGAGAGCCTTTAAGTACCATAAGATCAATACCCTGGTTTATAAGTATTTCGACTGCCACTCCTTCTCCATCCCGCAATATACCAAGGAAAAGATGCTCCGGACTTATATGACTGTTTCCCAGCCTGATAGCCTCTTCCTTACTATATCCAAGTATATCTTTTACCCTCTGTGAAAACTGTGAATCCATTTTTTCAGTTTCTTTTTTTCCTTTTGTCGGTCAATCTGTCAGATTATACACGACAAAAGTACATATAAATGAAAGACTAAAGTAATAATTTACTTTTTTTTATATATGGCAATAACTATGCCCAATTATGAACAATATGATGTTAAAAATTCACAATCAAAAAGCTAAGAAAATAGCTAAATATTAACTATTTTCGTAAATCTTTTTTATGTATTGATTTTTTTATTATAAATATTTAATTATTAGCCTGATATGACAGAAAGAGAGAGAGTGGTAAAGGTGAATATTGAAGAGGAAATGAAGTCGGCATACATTGATTATTCAATGTCAGTGATCGTATCCAGGGCTTTGCCTGATGTAAGAGACGGTCTTAAGCCGGTTCATCGCAGGGTTTTATATGGGATGTCGGAGTTAGGTGTACAATCAAATAAACCATTTAAGAAGTCGGCCAGGATAGTGGGAGAGGTGCTGGGTAAATTCCATCCGCATGGAGATTCATCGGTATATGAAGCAATGGTCAGGATGGCACAGGAGTGGTCGCTCAGGTACCCTCTGGTAGACGGACAGGGTAACTTTGGGTCGGTGGATGGTGACAGCCCGGCAGCAATGAGATATACCGAAGCCAGGTTACGCAAGATTGCTGAGGAAATATTATCAGATATAGAAAAGGAAACTGTTGATTTTCAGCCAAATTTTGATGATTCTCTGAATGAACCTGTGGTTCTTCCCACAAGAATCCCTAATCTGCTTGTTAACGGAACTTCCGGAATTGCCGTGGGTATGGCTACAAACATGCCACCACATAATCTGTCTGAGATCATTGATGCTACAATAGCCTATATAGAGAATAATGATATCACTACCGAGGAGATCCTCAATTATGTCAAAGGACCTGACTTTCCGACCGGAGGAATTATCTACGGTGAGCAGGGAATAAGAGATGCCTGTGAAACAGGACGCGGCAGGATAGTTATCCGGGCAAAAACAGAAGTTGAATTTACACATTCAGGAAGGGAATGCATCGTGGTAACCGAAATACCCTATATGGTAAATAAAGCTGAGATGATCAGGAAGATCGCTGATCTTATCAATGAAAAGAGACTTGAGGGTATATCATATATCAATGATGAATCGGACAGGAATGGGATGAGAATTGTAATCATACTGAAGAAAGATGCAACCGCAAATGTTGTTTTGAATCATCTTTACAGATATTCTTCTCTGCAGACATCTTTTAATGTAAATAATATTGCCCTTGTCAGGGGACGTCCCAGGTCACTCAGCACTAAGGAACTTATACATTATTTCGTAGATCACCGTCATGATGTCGTTCTGAGAAGAACAAAATATGACCTCGACCAGGCTGAGAAAAGAGCTCATATACTTGAGGGACTGATAATTGCAAGCGATAATATTGATGAGGTAATTGCTTTGATCAAATCTTCGGAAACACCTGATATGGCCAGGGAGAAGCTGATGGAACGATTTGGCCTTTCCGAGGTTCAGGCAAGAGCGATTGTTGAAATGCGGCTTCGTCAGCTTACAGGACTGGAGCAGGAAAAGTTACGCGGAGAATATAAGGAGGTCATGACCCTTATAGAGTACCTGAAAAGTATTCTGGCAAGTGTTGACCTCCAGATGAAGATCATCAAGGATGAACTGCTTGAAATAAAAGAAAAATATGGTGATGCCAGACGAACTGAAATAATACCAAATGCTGAAGAATTCAATCCGGAGGACTTTTATGCGGATGAAGAGATGGTAATCACCATTTCGCACATGGGATATATAAAAAGAACTCCGCTGACTGAATTCAGAAGACAGAACAGGGGTGGAACAGGTGCCAGGGGTGGAAAAACCAGGGATGAGGATTTTATTGAGCATCTATACATTGCCACCATGCATAATACAATGCTATTCTTTACGAGCAACGGTAAATGTTATTGGTTGAAAGTTTATAGTATACCTGAAGGTACACGTACGTCAAAAGGAAGGGCGATCCAGAACCTCATAAGCCTGGAACAGGGTGATAATGTCAGGGCCTTTATCAATGTTAAAAATCTTAATGATGAAGATTATATCAATAATAATTACATTGTTCTGTGTACCAAGAAGGGAATAATCAAAAAAACCTCACTGGAAGCCTATTCAAGACCAAGAACAAATGGTGTGAATGCTATTACTGTAAGAGAGGGTGATGAGCTGCTTGAAGCAAGGATGACCAACGGGAAACACCAGATCATGCTGGCAGTTAAATCGGGGCGTGCAATAAGGTTTCCCGAAAATTATGTAAGGCCGATGGGAAGGACAGCTTCAGGTGTAAGGGGTATCAAACTGGCCAATGATACTACAGATTGTGTGATAGGGATGATAACCATTGAAAGTAAAGAAAAAGATATCCTTGTGGTTGCTGAAAGAGGATATGGAAAAAGGTCAGATATAGAGGATTACAGAATCACAAACAGAGGAGGAAAAGGAGTGAAAACAATTAATATTACAGCAAAAACAGGTTCACTCATTGCCCTGAAAGATGTCACCGATAATCACGACCTGATGATAATCACCCAATCAGGAAATGTTCTTAGAAGTCCGGTATCGGCTTTAAGGGTTATGGGAAGAGCAACACAGGGGGTCAGACTAATAAATTTAAAGGAAAATGATACTATCGCATCCGTTGCGTGTGTACTTGTAAATGAGGAAGATAACGAAATGGAAGGATTTATCCCGGAAGAAAATTCTGAAAAGAAAGAGGAAAATGGCAAAGAATTTGAAGATTAATAAGTAAAGTTTTACATTTGGCAATTATTTTAAAAATAAAACACATTAAACAAATAATCATGAAAAAAATTATCTTATTGTTAACAGTTGTTAGCATTTCTATAGGAGTAATGGCTCAGAAAGGCAAAGTAACAAGTGCACTGACATTTATTGACCAGGGAGATCTCGATAAAGCAAAAGAGAATCTTGATCAGGCTCTTCAGCATGAAAAATCAAAAGACTGGTATAATACCTATTTTGCCAAAGGCAGACTTTGTCAGACTGTCTTTGAATCTGATGATCCGAAGTTTAAATCTTTATGTTCAGAAGATCCTCTCTATGACGCATATGACGCATATCAAAAAGCAATAGAACTTGATACAAAAGGATCTATAAATAAAAGGATAATCACCAACATGATATACAATTCACTGGCTCTTGATTTCTATACACTGGGAAGTCAAAAGTTTGAGGAAAAGGATTATGCAGGGGCATATAAAGCCTTTACCTCACAAATTAAGGTTACTGAAAGCTACCAGTATGCCGGAGCTATTGATACAGGAATGTATTACAATGCAGGACTTGCAGCATATAATTCAGAAAAATATACTGAAGCTATGGGATATTTTGAAAAATGTTCCGAAATGCATTATATGGGTATTTCACCTTATTACCAGATATATGAATGTATTTTGGGACAGGGAGATACACTAAAAGCTGAAACATACCTTCTTGATCTGCCAAAAAAATTCCCTGGTGACAATACGATTATTCTTCAGTTGATTGATCTATACCTGAAAAGCAATAAACCTGATGAGGCACTTAAGTATATTAAAATCGCAAAAGAGGATGATCCGGAGAATTTTAGTCTCTATTTTGCAGCAGGTATAACATATCTTAACCAGGAGAAATTTGATGAGGCAATTGAGGAACTTAAGCAATCTCTTGAGCTTAAACCAGATCACTTTGAATCATATTACGGTTTGGGAGCAGCTCATATTAACAAGGCAGCAGATATGGTTGTTAAAGCAAATGAAATAATGGATGTACAAAAGTACAGTGATGCCATTGATAAAGCAAATGCTATATATGAAAAGGCACTGCCATATATGGAAAAAGCTTATGAACTCAATCCGACTGATGAATATACTATGAAATCGCTGCAGGAATTATATTACAGGATGAGAGTAAAAGATCCTTCATTAAATGCCAAGTACGAAGATATGAAGGCAAAAATTGATTCACTTAATGAGCAGCAGTAAAATAATTTTACACACAAATAAAGAAGGGGATGCATTACAGTATCCCTTTTTTTATATAAAAAGAATATTATGATCGGGGAAAGAAAGCAGGGGAGATCTATGATATCTGCTATATGAGGCAGCTATATATGTTTAACATTATTCTATTTGACATAATATTAATTATAGGCAAAAACTCCTCGCTTTCCCGTTTACACAGAAATTTGCGCTTAGCTCCGCTAATTGACATAAT
>CAZDOM010000088.1:0-12540 GCA_964507015.1 uncultured Rikenellaceae bacterium
GCCTGTTCCGTAAACCATAATAATTGCTCATATACCTTGGTTCTGATGCATCATAATACCATCCTTCTTCCGGTTTCATCATGTTACTGAACTCACCGTAATAGCAGTTTTCAATATCATATCTTTTAATCAGGGTTTCCGACATTTCAGGGATCATTCTGTCGCGCATATAATGGATAAGAGTATTATCACCATTGGGATTAACCATCCATGTAAATGTTACAGGTTCAACATGATATGAACCATCAGTAGTATGACAATCCATAAATACTGCAGGATCCCACTCATTGAATACTTTAGTCAACAGACCTCTTACTTCAGGCGACTCTGTTTTAATCCCATCCCTGTTAAGATCAAGGAATTGACCATTATGCCTTACCCCTACTCCTTTTAATGGTCCATTCTGGTTAGTTCTGTTATTCGGACTGATCTTTTCATTGCCATCCGGATTGAAATTAGGACATATCAGGAATACAACATTCTTAAATAATTCATTATTCTTTTCTGAAAGAATATCCCTGGCAAACATCAATGTGGCCTCCTTTCCTTCGACTTCTCCTGCATGTATATTTGCCTGGATATAAACAACAATACGTTTATCATTTTTAGGGTCAAAGGGAGTCTCCGGAAGTGGATTCCCTATAATCAGTAAAGGAATCTCCCTGCCTTCTGCTGATGTGGCAATGGATTCAACTCTTATATACCCGAATGATTTTGTTAACTTTTCAATAAAGCTCATCACATCGGCATATTTTGAAGTCGATTGAAAATCAGAACTTTCAGCAATAGTCAGGAAGTTTTTCTGCGATGATGCAGCCACCGAGAAAATAAATATTACTGCTATTAAAACATTTAACCGTTTCATTTGTTTATTGGTTGTAGTTTGTCAGGTAAAAATAGGAATAAGTAATTACAATATATGACAGAGAACCCGGTTTTAAATAATTAACAGAATTACCACGATTTGTTGCAACTCGGGGTAATTTGATAAATTGAATATAAATAGTTATTTTAGCGCCCTTAATTTTAAAAACATAACACAATGAACAAAGGAACAGTAAAATTTTACAATGTATCAAAAAGATTTGGCTTCATTAAGGATGCAGATTCAGAAAATGAATATTTTGTACATGCCTCTGGTCTTATTGACAAGATCAAGGATAATGATGAAGTGACATTTGAACTTGCTGAAGGTAAAAAAGGACTTAATGCAGTAAATGTCAAATTGGCTGAAGAATAGAAATACTTAATCGTAATAAAAAGCCGTCACTGAATGACGGCTTTTTTTTCTGCTCTGTTATTACTTACCAGCCTTCTTTGCTTTTTTTGCTGCACGTTTTTCTTTCAGGCTTTTTGTAGCTGGTTTTTTAACTTTTGGCTGTTGTTTTGATTTTTCGTGTGACATAGCTATTCTGGTTTTGTTTTTAAGACCTTCAAATTTAAAAAATTCATTAAAATTATTCCACTTTATTTTCAATATGAATATTATTATTCCAGTAACGTGGATGCCTCTTTATCAAGCAGCCAGGTCGTTTTGCCATAGGATGAAACAATATGAGCAGCCGGATAATTTAGATTTTTCGGTTTTTTACCGATAACTTCAGCTATAACAGAAGCCTTACTTCTACCTGTAACCAGGAAAATTATCTCTCGTGCATTATTAATTATTTTGCCTGTAAGAGTTATTCTTTTCTGACCTGAAACAGGATGTATTGCCATTTCACAAATATGTTCGCAATGCAGCAATTCGAGGTTACCTGGAAAAATAGAAGCGGTATGTCCGTCCTCTCCCATTCCAAGGATCACTATATCAAACTCAGGAAGATTATCTCTGATCTTTGTATATTGTAATATCTCTTCGGAATATCTTGAAGCCTCCGTTTGCGGATCGTCTTCACCCCTTATGCGGTGTATGTTTTCACCAGGGATATCTGTCTTCCTCAGTAGAAGTTCTGAGGTCATTCCAAAATTACTATCAGCATCATCAGGTTGAATACACCGTTCGTCAGCCCAGAAAAGATGCACATAAGCCCAGTTTATTACTTTCAAATATTTCTCAGCAAGAATCTGAAATAACAGCTTTGGTGTATTCCCTCCAGACAGGGCTATTGTCAGGGGTGATTTGTTCTTAAAAGCTGATCCTATACGTTCAGCAAGCTGCGAAGCCAATGATTCCGCCACATCAGCCGTTGTTGGAAATATTTTATAATTCACAGAATGATCCGTCATTAGTCAGGTTTTTACATGGATATCTCCAGTCGAGGCCGCAGCCTTCAATAATGGAATTAACATTTGTAGGGCCCCATGTACCTGAAGGGTATCCATAGAGTTTTATTTTCGGATTATTTTCCCATGCATTCAGGATAGGGTCAACAAATTTCCAGGCTGTTTCAACAACATCATCACGTGCAAAGAGTGTAGAATCACCTATCATTGCATCATAAAGAAGTCTTTCATAAGCAGAGGGCACCCTAATTTCAGCCAGATCAGTATAATGAAAATCCATATTGACATTTTTAATATTGAACCCTGAACCGGGTTGCTTCATATCAAATTTTAGCAGTATCCCTTCATCGGGTTGTATCCTGATAATAAGCATATTAGAAGTTAGCACTCCTTCTGCCCGCTGAAAAAGGTGATGAGGAGTTCTCTTGAAATATATTACTATCTCTGTTACCCTTGCCGGCATTCTTTTTCCTGTTCTGATATAAAAGGGTACACCACCCCATCTCCAGTTATTTATATAGAATTTCATTGCGACATATGTCTCTGTCATAGAGTCTCCTGCAACATCTTTTTCCTCCCTGTAGCCTGATACACACTCTCCGTGGATTGTTGATCCGGTATATTGTCCTCTTATGACCTGTGTTGGCACATCTGGTTCCCTGATGGGCTGAAGCGACTGAAAGACTTTCAGTATCTCATTTCTCACAGCATCAGGTTCGAGTGATGAAGGAGGTTCCATAGCAGTCAGTCCTGCCATTTGCAAAAGATGATTTTGCACCATATCCCTCAGGGCTCCTGATGAATCATAATAACCGCCCCTCTCTTCCACTCCAATATTTTCTGCGGAAGTAATCTCAATACGATGGACATAGTTTCTGTTCCAGAGAGGTTCAAATATGCCGTTAGCAAACCTTGTAACCAACACATTCTGAACAGTTTCCTTTCCCAGGTAGTGATCAATCCTGTAGATCTGATCCTCTCCTATCATTTCATGGAGAGCATGGTTTAATGTCATGCCCGACTTAAGGTCATAGCCAAAAGGTTTCTCATAAATAAATCGCCTGAAGCCTTCTGCCTGATCAGCCAGTCCTGCCAATGTAAGGTTTTCAGATACAATCTTATAAATACCGGGAGGAGTAGCCAAGTAAAAAATATAGTTCCTCCCGGCTCCGGAAGATTCTTCTATCTTATATAACTTCTCCTTCAGCTTTTTATAGTCTTCGGCTGAGGTATTGTCCATAGGAATATAAAATAAACTCCGGGTAAAGGTCTCAATCTGATTTTCATCGGACGAATTTTCTTTAGAAAAGGTTTTAATGCTCTCCTTCATCTTCTTCCTGAAATCCTCATCAGAGAATTGTGTCCTTCCCACTCCTGTGATTACAAACTTTTCAGGAAGCAGACCCTGCAATTTCAGTGAATAGAAAGCAGGGATAAGCTTTCTTGAGGTAAGATCACCTGAAGCTCCAAAAATTATAAGAATAAGGTTCTCCGGTTTTTCCATTTTATAATGTCTTCTTTTAAGATCTTAAGTCTGTTCAATCGAACCGTTTAAACAGACATCGTAACAAATATAATGATCCTTATGTTCCGAAAGACAAATAATAGTATTAATCAGAAATCAATGATAATTATTAAGTTTATAACTAATGTTGATAATTTTTTACAATTAGTAATAATTTTCCGGATATTTGCATTAAACTGGAAGAATAAATAATATATTTGCATCGCATTGTTAAAATGAAAAAGGATAAAACCATATTATCATTATTCCTGGTACTTAGGCTTACTGGAAAAGAATGAGAATGGTATATGGAATTGGATTTTGGATAACCGTTCTCCAGTAAGCAGAGAACGGTTTTTTTAATTAATGAAAGAGGTGAACAGGATGAAAACTGAACGACCAAAAGATGAGGGATTATACAGGCAGGAATTTGAACATGACAGCTGCGGGATTGGTTTTGTTGCCCACCTGAAAGGAAAAAAATCTCATTCCATCATCAGGCAGGGTCTTGAGATTCTCACCAATATGACTCACAGAGGTGCTGAGGGAGCAGACAGCAGAACAGGTGACGGAGCCGGTATCATGATACAGGTACCTCGTGATTTTTATCTTATCCAGGGTTATACTCTCCCACAAGCAGGACAATTCGGAACAGGTCTTGTCTTTTTTCCAAAAAATGATAATGATGCAAAAGAATGTAAGGAAATACTCCTCAATATAATTGAAGAAGAGAGTGTTAGTTTAATTGGTTTTCGTGAGGTACCACGAAACAGTTCAGTTCTTGGAGAAATATCTCTTGCTGCCGAACCTGAAATAAGACAGATACTTCTGGAAGCAGACATACCGCAGGATGAGCTTGAGCGCAAACTTTATATTATCAGGAAACGGGCTGAAAAGATTATTGGCACTTCTGATATCAATCAAAAGAACTTTTTCTATATACCGAGTCTGTCAACCAAAGTAATGGTTTATAAAGGGATGCTTACATCACCACAGCTAATGGAATACTATACTGATCTGACTGATGAGCGTCTGCAGAGTGCTATTGCACTTGTGCATTCGAGGTTTAGCACAAACACCTTTCCCAGTTGGGATCTTGCACAACCATTCCGAATGCTGGGACATAACGGTGAATTAAACTCCATCAGAGGCAACAGGCTATGGATGGAAGCCAGGGAATCCCTGCTCAAATCAGACAAACTGGGAGATCTCAGCAAGATTTATCCTATAATAGAACCCGGTAAGAGTGATTCAGCATCACTTGATAATGTACTGGAATTCCTAGTGATGAGCGGCAAATCACTTCCGTATGCTATGTCTGTCCTCATCCCGGAATCAATAAATGCAAAAAATCCAATTTCACCTGAACTCAGGGCTTTCTATCATTATCATTCCACATTTATGGAACCGTGGGATGGTCCTGCATCCCTTATCTTTTCCGATGGTCGTTACATAGGTGGTATGCTTGACAGAAACGGATTACGCCCCTCAAGGTATCTTATAACTGAAAACGATCTGATAGTCATGGGCTCTGAAACAGGAGTACAGTCTTTCGAACCCGGGGAGATAAGGGAAAAAGGGAGACTCAGACCAGGTAAAATGCTGCTTGTCGATACTGAGTCGGGAAAGATTTTTTATGATGATGAATTAAAAGCGAAACTCGCAGGCGAATTTCCATATGGCAAATGGATCCATGATAATATGGTTAATCTGGAGGAGATAGAGGTTGGCCAGGTTGTGAACCCTGAACTTGGACAGGAGTATGAAAAATACATCAAATCATTTAACTATTCGAGGGAAGATATTGAAAAGATAATAAAGGAGATGGCAGCTACAGGAAGAGAACCTATCGGATCAATGGGTAATGATGTCCCTCTGGCAGTTCTGTCGAACAAGCCATATCGCCTGTTTAATTACTTTAAGCAGCTTTTTGCACAGGTCACCAATCCTCCCATTGACCCTATCAGGGAGGAACTGGTAATGACACTGTCGGGATATTTGGGATCACTACAGCAAAATCTGCTGGACAAATCTCCCGATCATGTAAAAATGGTACGGTTCAGAAATCCAGTGATATCAAATACCTATTTTAAAGTTGTTAAAAACCTTAGATACAAGGGATTCTCTGCAGCAAACCTGGTGATGCATTTTGATGCGAATAAAGGAGATGAGGGACTTCGCAAAGCAGTGGACCAGTTATGTCTCGATGCTGAAAAGGCCGTCGATGAAGGCAAAAACTATATAATTGTAACTGATCGGGGGATTGATAAGGATCATGCACCGATACCATCCCTGATGGCAGTCTCGGCTATACACCACCACCTTATCGAAAAACGTAAGCGTATGCAGATAGATATTGTGGTAGAGAGTGCCGAACCACGTGAGGTAATGCATTTTGCATTGCTCTTCGGATATGGGGCAAGTATAATAAACCCATATTTGAGCTTTGCAATTATTGACAAACTTGTAAAAGATAAGGCTATTCAGCTCGATTACCAGAAAGCTGAAATAAACTATATAAACTCTATAAACAAAGGTATTCTCAAGATAATGTCAAAGATGGGGATAAGCACCCTCAGAAGTTACCGGTCATCACAAATTTTTGAAGCTGTTGGAATAGCCTCAGATATAGTGAACAGGTATTTTTCGGGGACTGTTACACGAATTGAAGGTATCGGGATGAAGGAGATTGCTGAAGAGGTACTTATACCGCATAGGAAAGCCTTTGATGACGGATACAATCCTGAAATACTCACAGAGGGAATTTATTCCTACCGGAAACATGGTGAGCAGCATGCCTGGAATCCTGAAATTATTTCACTTCTGCAATGGAGTACAAGAACCAATAACCGTGAAAAATTCAGGGAATTCAGCAACCGGGTAAACAGGGATACAGCTTCTCCCCTGTTTATCAGGGGACTATTAAGGATAAAGAAGAATCCTATTCCTGTTGAAGAGACCGAACCTGCGGAGAATATCATGAAACGGTTTGTTACCGGGGCTATGTCGTATGGGGCAATAAGCATTGAAGCACATGAGACCCTGGCTATAGCGATGAACCGTATCGGAGGCCGGAGTAATACAGGTGAAGGGGGTGAGGATCCGGAAAGGTTTACTCCCAGGGAAGACGGCATAAGTACAAGAAGTTCTATCAAACAGATTGCCAGTGGAAGGTTTGGTGTAACTGCCGAATATCTTATCAATGCTGATGAGATACAGATAAAGATTGCACAGGGAGCTAAACCCGGAGAAGGCGGTCAGCTGCCAGGACATAAGATTGATAAGGTGATTGCCAAAACAAGATATTCAATTCCGGGAATTACTCTTATTTCACCTCCGCCACACCATGACATTTACTCTATTGAAGACCTGGCTCAACTGATCTTTGATCTCAAAAATGTCAATCCTTCTGCAAAAATAAGTGTTAAGCTGGTATCTGAAAGTGGAGTCGGCACAATTGCTGCCGGTGTAACAAAAGCCGGAGCAGACCTGATAACGATAAGCGGCTTTGAGGGGGGTACCGGAGCCAGTCCCTCGTCATCAATAAGACACGCAGGATTACCCCTTGAACTGGGTCTTTCAGAAACACAACAGGTACTGGTTATGAACAATCTGAGGAAAAAGGTCAGACTCCAGACTGACGGTCAGATGAAAACAGGTCTCGATATTATTATGGCTGCCCTCATGGGTGCTGAGGAATATGGATTTTCAACAAGCGCTCTTGTTGTACTGGGATGCGTGATGATGCGCAAATGTCATCTTAATACTTGTCCTGTAGGCGTAGCTACACAGAATCCCGAACTAAGGAAGCGATTTATTGGGAAAGCTGATTTCCTGGTCAATTATTTCAGATTCCTGGCAGAGGATATTCGCGAATATCTGGCTGAACTGGGATACAGAAGTCTTGATGAAATAATCGGTAGAATCGATCTCCTGGAACGCAATCCTGAAGTCGATAACTGGAAAACAAAGAATCTCGACCTGACAAGCCTGCTTACACTTCCGCCCGAGGCAAAAACAAATGCAATGCATTGTGTGGAATGCCCGGGAAACAAGCTGACCAATATCCTTGACTATGAGCTCATTGATGAGGCAAAGGAGGCATTGGAGAACAAGCAACCCGTTGAAATTTTCAGGAAAATAAAAAATACTGACAGGACGACCGGAGCTATGCTTTCAGGAAAAATAGCAGCTAAATACGGGTCCCGGGGATTGCCAGATGGTACAATTAAATGCAGGTTCTATGGGTCAGCAGGACAAAGCTTCGGAGCATTCCTTTCTCCGGGTATTGAATTATACCTTGAAGGTGATGCGAATGACTACCTGGCAAAAGGTCTTTCAGGAGGAAGGATCAGTGTTGTACCTCCGCAAGGTTCTCTGTTCAAACCTCACGAGAATATAATTATCGGTAATACTGTACTTTATGGTGCTACAAGCGGGGAAATATACGTGTCGGGGATAGCCGGAGAGAGATTTGGTGTAAGGAACAGTGGGGCAGTTGCCGTAGTGGAAGGTGTTGGCAACCATTGCTGTGAATATATGACAGGAGGGAGAGTAGTTGTCATCGGGAAAACAGGTAGCAATTTTGCTGCAGGAATGAGCGGGGGTATAGCTTATGTCCTTAACGAATCAGAAGATTTCGATTATTACTGTAATATGGGAATGGTAGAGCTTTCTCTTGTTGAGGACTATAATGATATCAAGGAACTTACCGGATTTATTTCTCGTCATTATATGTTTACTTGCAGTCCAAAGGCAAAGATGATACTGGATGATCAGGATAAATATATACCAATGTTCATAAAGATTATTCCTTATGATTACAAGAAGGTTCTTGAGGAACAGAAGCTTGAAGAAATAAAAAAGAAGATTGCCAACGTTGAAATGGATGTAGAATTTGGAACCGGTAATTAATGAGAATTAATTTTAAACGGAAATAATAATGGCCGATATAACGGGTTTTTTAAAGATAAAAAGGAAAGATGCAGGAAACAGGCCTATTCATGAAAGAATATGCGATTTCAGTGAAGTTGAGCAGGTACTGAACAGTGAAGACAGAATGCTTCAGGCCTCAAGGTGTATGGACTGTGGTATCCCTTTCTGTCACTGGAGTTGTCCTGTTGATAACTTGATCCCGGAATGGAATGACCTTCTTTACAAAGGAGAGTGGAGAGCTGCTTATGAGAGGCTTATTTTAACAAATAACTTCCCCGAATTTACCGGCAGGATATGTCCTGCAAGCTGCGAGCATGCCTGTGTACTTAGTATCAACCAGGAACCTGTTACCATACGGGAAAATGAAGTAGCAATTGCCGAAAGGGCTTTTGCTGAAGGATATGTTAAACCTGATCCACCAAAGATACGCTCCGGGAAAAAAGTCGTGGTCATAGGTAGTGGTCCTGCAGGCATGGCAGCCGCTGACATGCTTAACAAGGCTGGTCACCTGGTTACTGTTCTTGAAAAAGATGACAAGGCAGGAGGATTACTAAGATATGGTATCCCTGATTTCAAATTGAGCAAAGCGACAGTCGATCGCCGGATTGATCTCCTTGAAAAAGAAGGCATAATTTTCAGAACAAGCGCTTTTGTCGGCAGAGATATTCCTGCTGACAAACTGCTCGATGAATATGATGCAGTTTGTATAGCAATTGGGGCAGGTAATCCGCGTCCTATCAATATTGAAGGGAGTGAATTTGAAGGTATCCATTATGCAATGGATTTTCTAACTACCCAGAACAGAGTCAATGCAGGACAATTTTCGGCAGAGGTAAATCCTATAACTGCCACAGGTAAAAAAGTTCTGGTTATAGGCGGAGGGGATACCGGATCGGATTGTGTCGGGACAGCAATACGGCAAAAGGCTGCTAGTGTAACACAGATAGAAATACTACCAAAGCCACCTGAGATAAGGACAATTGACAATCCATGGCCCCTGTTCAGCAAAACTCTGAAGACATCCACTTCACATGAAGAGGGCTGTGAAAGACTCTGGTGCATTTCAACCCTCAGGTTTGTCGGCGACGGCAGAATAACAAGGGGAGCCGAAGTCGAGGAGGTGATCTGGGAGAATTCCGATGGTAAATATATTATGAAACCTGTACCCGGAACACACCGGGTAATTGAGACAGATCTTGTTCTCCTGGCCCTGGGATTTAATCACCCTGTTCTTGAGGGATTGCTGACAGAATTAGGAGTAGAACTTGATGAAAAGAAGAATGTAAGAGTAAAAAGTAATCTTTCAACGAATATTCGAAAAGTTTTTGCGGCTGGGGATTCAGTTATCGGTGCCAGCCTGGTTGTTAATGCAATAGCATCTGGAAGAAAAGTTGCCGGAGAAATTATCAGGTACCTTAGTTAAAAGTAAGATAAAGGCATCTTTCATACTATTCTCAGAGCTTCTGCAGGATTAGTTGCTGCTGCCTTAAATGCCCTGTAACTAATTGTAATCCAACCTATTACTAATGCTGCAATTGTTGCAAAAATGAATACCAGGGGATTAATACTAACCTTGTTGGCAAATCCTTCCAGCCAGTACCTTGAACCAAACCAGGCAACCGGCCAGGCTATAAGTGATGAAATAAGAATAAGATAAATGACCTCTCTTGACAACAGATTCAGTACCACCTGTGCCGAAGCACCATATGTTTTCCTTATCCCTATTTCCCTTGTTCTTTTGTTCGTGATATAGGTTATGAGTCCAATCAATCCAAGACAGGCAATAAATACTGCCAGAATTGAAAAGAGGATAAAGATCTTTCCTGTTTTCATCTCCGCACTGTATAGATTATTCCAGGTATCAGTGAAGAACTCATACTGAAAAGGCTGTTTGGGCGTAAATGTCTGCCATGTTTGTTCTATTGCCCGTAAAGTAGAGGGTACCTCTTTTCCTGTAAGTCTTACTGTGGCAAATTTATCACCACCACCGGGCCCCATTACCGTAAAACAAACAGGGGTTATTGCCTTATGCATTGATTCAATATTAAAATCTTTCATAACACCAATGATCTGAAGCCTTCTGAACTCTTGAGGTCCCTGAGGCTGCAAAATATATTTTCCGACAGGATCAGTAAGTCCGAGAGACTTAACCGCTGTTTCATTTATGAGTATTGCCAAAGAATCGCTGCCATATTCACGCGAGAAGAATCTTCCTTCTGTTAAATGAACCCCCAGAGCCTCCGGAAAATCAAAACTTACTCCCGCTTGATTTAAAAGGTACGTATTTTTATCAGGATCATCATCAAGGAGAAATCCGTTGTTACTGAAAGTTGTCCCTGGCAGAGCCCACGAAAAACCCACTTCATCGACTCCCGGAATTTGAAGTAGTTGTGTCCTGAATGATTCCATCTGCCTGTAAAAAGCATCCGGCCTTCTTATAACAATCAGATTCTCCTTGTCAAAACCAAGATCTTTTTTTGTCATAAAATTCAGTTGATTGTAGACAATAAATGAGCCGATTATAATAATGATAGATACTGTAAACTGGAAAATAACGAGTACCCCTCTCAGTGTTTTAGACATTGATCCAGGGTTAAGTGTTCCTTTTAAAACCTCCACAGGATTAAATGAAGCAAGCACAAAAGCCGGATAAAATCCAGCCGAAATTCCTACAACAATGATCAATAAGATGATCGATATTATTCCAATTAAGCTTGTGAGCAGTGTAAACGATATCTCCTTGCCAATGAGGTTATTGAAAGCGGGTGTCAGCAAATAAACCAATAATACTGCGAGCAAAGCTGATACTGCAACAATTATAACCGATTCTCCAAGAAATTGCAGAACAAGTCCTGACTTTCCTCCTCCGGCAACTTTCCTCACACCTACCTCCTTTGCCCTTGAGGCTGATTTTGCTGTTGCCAGGTTAACATAATTAATAATTGCAATTATCAGTATCATTATTGCAACAATAGTAAAAATGTATACCGTTGATAATGAACCAGGTGGTTCAAGATTATATTGCGGTGCTCCTTTCAGATGTATATCTTTTAAGGGTTCAATAACATACTTGAAATCATTTCCTGCCTTTCTGAAATCTTCTACAGTAACACCAATAGCCTCCTGGAGTTGTGGTCCTACATATTTAATTACCATTTCCTGGAATTTTTCCTGAAGCTGATTTTTATCAGTATTCTCATTTACAACGATATACGTATAGAAATTATGACTTATCCAGAACTGGCTATTGGCCATTCCGGAATAGGTGCTCATTGAGGCAAGCATATCAAACTTTATATGTGAATTATCCGGGACATCCTGAATAACTCCTGTAACAGTATATAGTATAGAATCTTCCTCAACGCTTACTCTCTGACCCATTGGATCCTGATCACCAAAATATTTTTTTGAATATTCTTCAGTAAGTACAAGGGAGCGTGGTTGTACCAGAGCAGTGAGAGGATCACCCTTAACCATTTTGAAATCTAAGACATCAAAAAATGTGGAGTCGGCAAACAGTACTCCATCCTCATTGAATTTTTTATCTCCGAATCGTATAAGCCATGCACCCAACCTGGTTACTCTCGTTACTTTTAAAACTTCGGGGTAATCACTTAGCATAGCTTGTGCCATAGGAGCCGCAGTAATTGCCTGGTCGATTTCTCCACCTGACATTCTTCCCACAACCTTCAATCTGTAAATATTTTCATAATTCTTATGAAACCTGTCATAGCTGAGTTCATTGATTACATAAAACGTTATTAACAGGAAGGTTGTTAATCCGATAGCCAGTCCTACAACGTTTAGAATAACAGATCCGCTCTGCTTTTTCATGTTGCGGAAAGCATTTATAACAAAATTCTTAAGCATATCCG
>CAZDOM010000089.1:0-12533 GCA_964507015.1 uncultured Rikenellaceae bacterium
CAGCGGTGAATCCCTGATCGGTGTGAATATATATCTGCCCGATCAAAGGGCAGGCACTGTTACAAACACCTTTGGGTTTTACTCTCTTACACTGCCGGCAGCAGATACTATTGAACTATTCGTTTCATATGTCGGGTATTCACTCAGGATAATAAGCATCCCATTCCGTAAAAGTATCGAACTTAATATTGATCTGACGCCTGGACTGGTCCTCGATGAAGTCACAATAACCGCGGATAAAAAAGAACGACAGAGTGAATCAGTCCGGATGAGCACCATCAAGCTGCCGGTTAGTCAGTTCAAAAATGTACCAATGCTTCTTGGTGAAAAGGATGTTCTGAAAGTGTTGCAGCTGATGCCGGGAATCCAGAAAGGATCGGAAGGGAGCAGCGGACTGTATGTCCGTGGAGGAGGTCCGGATCAGAACCTTATTATTCTTGATGATGCAATTGTTTACAATGCAAGTCACCTCTTTGGCTTCTTTTCACTTTTCAACGGCAGTGCCCTGAAAAGTGTGGAGCTTACCAAGGGAGGCTTCCCGGCAAGATACGGAGGACGGCTCTCATCGGTGCTGGAAATGAATATGAAGGAGGGCAATAAGGAAGAGTGGCATGGAGAAGGCGGAATAGGGCTTATTTCATCCAATCTGACTATAGAAGGTCCATTGAAAAAGAACAAATCTTCAATTTTGTTATCAGGCCGGAGAACTTATGCTGACCTGATTCTCCGTCCAATACTAATAATACTGGATGAGGAGAATACAGGTTACTATTTTTATGATTTCAATGCCAAGGTCAACTATGATTTCGGTCGGAAAAACAAGCTTTACCTCAGCGGTTATTTCGGAAAGGACAAATTCTATATGAAGTATTTTTCGACTGATTATAGCGAAAATGTGGGATTTTTGTGGGGCAATTCAACTGCTACATTAAGATGGAACCATCTTTTCAGCAATAAACTATTCGCCAACACCTCAGTTATTTTCAGTCATTACTCGTTTGGAATTTATGATGATTATAAAGTGATACCTGAAAACAAGGATTTTTATGTTGAGTACTATTCAGGTATAAGAGATCTTACTCTGAAAACAGACTTCGATTTTCTGCCCAATCCGAATCACTGGATCAAGGCTGGCATAATAAGCATTTTTCACAGATTCAATCCTTATGCTTATGTTGAGGTGGATGTTCCTCATCAGACGAATGAGAGAGAGAAGAAGTATATAAATGGCATTGAGACGGGAATATATGCTGAAGACACCTGGCAACTTGCAGAAGCTTTTAAAGTGAATGCCGGATTCAGGTTCAGCTATTTTATTGCAGAAAAGAAACGTTATTATAATCCCGAACCACGGGTTTCGGCAGCATGGAGATTAAGCAGCGATCTTGCCCTGAAAGCATCTTATGCATCGATGAACCAGTACATTCATATGCTGTCGAATACAGGGATTAATCTGCCAACAGATCTCTGGGTGCCTGTAACCGACAGAGTTAAACCACAATCGTCACAGCAGGTCGCCCTGGGGATCGTTAAAGATATTGACCGGCACGATATTGCTATTTCACTTGAAGGATATTATAAGACTATGAATAATGTGCTCGGTTATAAGGAAGGGGCATCTTTTCTTGAACTGAATGAACCTTCGGATATAACGGCTCAAAAATGGGAGGATAATGTTACAGCAGGTCATTCATGGTCATACGGAGTTGAATTTCTGATTCAAAAAAAAGCCGGAAATCTTACAGGATGGATAGGTTATACCCTGTCATGGACAAAGATGCAGTTTGATTCCCTGAATCTTGGCCGGGAATTCTATGCACGATACGATCGACGTCATGATATTTCCGTGGTTGCCATGTACAAGCTGAATAATCATATAAACCTCTCCGGCACATGGGTTTATGGAACAGGTAACGCGGTAACCCTGCCTTTATCATCCTACTGGCCTGAAAGTCATAGGTTTCAATCGGCAGAAAGACCAGATTACGAGAATAACGCCTATTTCGGCTGGTTCATTCTGCAAGCAGAGGAATACGGAGAAAAGAACAGTTACCGGATGAGAGCTTATCACAGGCTTGACCTTGGCATTCAATTTCAAAAGAATACAAAATGGGGAGAGAGGATATGGGAAATATCGGTATATAATGCATACTGCAGGTTCAATCCATTCTTTTATTACAGTGATATAAAGTATGAAAACAATAAAGTGTACGGAGTTCTGAGACAGGTGAGCCTGTTTCCTATAATTCCATCTTTCACATATTCGTTTAAATTCTGACGTTGTATGAAAAAAATACTAGTTTTTATAATAAGCTCTTCTATTATTGTAACTTCCTGTGAAAGAGATGTTCATAATATCATCTTGCCTGATTTTGTGCAAAAGCTGGTGGTTCATTCATTTATATCTTCTTATGATTCTACATCACTGGTAACTGTCTCTTCAAATCAAAGAATTTATGGTGATCTGAGTATAATAGAAACGCCGGGGATAGTGAGCGTTACAATCTCAAACGGAGTAAAAGATGTTAGCCTGAGAAAAGTAGTAGCCGGATATATCTTCTCACATAAGGACATGCCGGTTGAGGAGGGAAAAACCTATAAGCTGACAATTACGACTGACAAGGGATTAAAAGCGGAATCAACCTGTACCGTGCCGGTCAGAAGAGATTTTCACCTGGAAATTGATACTGTATGGGAGTATCTTGAAATTCCCGAAGCCGGAAGCTGGGATATGATCAGAGCCAATATTTACCTGACTGATTATCCCGGAGAAGCAAATTATTTCAGGTTTGCGTCCAAGTTTTTGATTTATGATTCCAGATATCCCGATAATCTAATCATGGAACCTCCTGGTGATGAACCGGAGTTTATCTCTGATGAAGGAAGAAACGGGGCAAGGATTTTCTTTAATACAACAAGAGTCACAGATCCTTCTCAATATGACTCAGCATTCCTGGTTATCTATGTTTTAAATACAGATAAACCATACTATACCTACCATAAGTCATTAGCTAACTATTCAGGAGGAGATGATCCGTTTTCAGAAGTTTTACCCCTATATTCAAATATTGATGGAGGCCTGGGAATATTTGCATCATACGTTGTCGATTCACTGGTATTCAGGCTTAAATAGGAATATTTACAATATCGTGAGATTCCTTACTGTCCTATATCATCCTGTATTTCTGATATATACGTTATCTTAACAGATGTTTAACACAATATTAACACAAAAAGGTGCAACAAAATGTAATCTTTAACGTCATTATAGTGAATTACAAATATCTACATATAGGCCACTCGGCCAAATTCTACGATCAGGTTTAAGTTAGTAGGTACGGAAAGACATCGAAAGGTGTCTTTCCTTCTTTTATGCCTTGTCCTGTAAAATCATTTTCGTACATTTCGGTAGTGAAATAAACTATAAAAATTCAATTATGAGAAATACGATATTCATTATGGTTGCGCTATTATTCTTATTCTCAGGATGTAAGAAAGAGGTCAAAAGTGATAACCCATTCTTAAACGATTGGGATACTCCCTTTGAAGTTCCTCCTTTTGAAAAGATAAAACCAGAGCATTACATGCCTGCCTATTTAAAGGGTTTTGAAGAACATAAGAATGAGATTAATGTTATTATTAACAATCCTGATGAACCTACTTTCGATAATACAATAAAAGCGCTGGAATACAGCGGAGAACTTCTTACGAAAGTAAGCCGGGTTTTCGGAGGACTTAATTCAGCAAATACCAATGATTCACTCCAGGCTATCAGCAGGGAGATAGCACCACTTTTATCGAAACACAGAGACGATATCAACATGAATGACTCTCTTTTCCAAAGGGTAGAATCGGTATTTAAGAATATGGATAAATTCGATCTGACCGAAGAAGAAATGAAAGTACTTGATGATACTTATAAAAGCTTCATAAGGAATGGGGCTGCATTAACACAGGAAGACAAGGATAAACTAAGGAAAATAAATGAGGAACTTTCAACATTGTCAGTTCAGTTTGGACAGAACCTCCTGGCAGAAACCAATGGATTTAAACTTATCATCGATAAAGAGGAAGATCTTTCCGGTTTACCTGAAGGTGTTGTAATACAGGCTGCAGCTATGGGTAAATCGCTGGATATGGAAGGCAAGTGGGTATTTACCCTCCAGGTTCCGAGTATGACCCCTTTCCTTCAATATTCTGACAGACGTGATCTGAGGGAAAAGCTTTTCACCGCATATTTTATGAAGGGTGACAATGATAATGAATATGATAACAAAGCTGTTATTGCAAGGATAGCTAAACTCCGTACTGAAAGATCACACCTTCTGGATTATGACAGTTATGCCGACTTTGTGCTCGAAAGGAACATGGCAAAAACACCTGAGAGGGTCTTTGACTTCCTGGAACAGGTTTGGGATGCAGCACTACCGGTAGCAAAAGCAGAAGCTTCAGCACAACAACAAATCATTAAAAAGGAAGGTGGTAAATTTAAACTTGAACCATGGGACTGGTGGTATTATACTGAAAAAATCAAAAAAGAGAAATTTGATCTCGATGATGAGATAACCAGACCCTATTTTCAGGTTAACAATGTGATGGAAGGTATGTTTTATGTTGCAAACAGGCTTTATAATCTGGAGTTTACAAAAAGAACAGATATTCCAAAGTACCATCCGGATGTCAATGCTTTCGAAGTAACTCGTGAAGGAAAACATATTGGTATACTGATGATTGACAATTATCCGCGTCAGTCAAAAAGAGGTGGCGCGTGGTGTGGTGCTTACAGAGGTCAACACCGCGACATTGAGGGAAATATGGTAACACCCATTGTTACGATGGTTACCAATTCGACACCTCCAACAGCAGACAAACCTGCTCTGCTGACTGCCGGTGAAGCTGAAACACTCTTCCATGAATTCGGTCATGCTTTGCATCAGTTACTTTCCAACTCAACATATCCGGGTGTTTCAGGTACTTCCGTACCACGGGATTTTGTGGAATTGCCATCTCAGATTATGGAACACTGGGTCCTTGAACCGGAAGTATTAAAGGAATATGCAAAACACTACCAGACAGGGGAAGTAATCCCGACCGGAATAGTCGAAAAACTTGAAAAGGCCGGTAAATTCAATACCGGATTTGCCACAACCGAATTCCTCGCTGCTGCACTACTTGATATGGAATACCATTCACTGACAGAACCCAAAGATCTTGATATAAGGAAATTTGAGAAAAAGGTTTTAGACAAATGGGGATTGATATCTGAGATAAAACCAAGATACAGGTCTACATATTTTAATCATATATGGGCAAGCGGTTATGCTGCTGGATATTACAGCTATTATTGGAGTGAAATGCTTGACGCTGATGCTTTCCAGGCATTCAAGGAGACAGGTGATATTTTCAACAGGGAGATAGCCTCAAGATTTGAGAAGGAGATCCTCTCCAGAGGCGGAACCAGGGATCCTCTTGAAATGTATATTGCTTTCAGGGGGAAGGAGCCGGGCATTGATGCACTTTTGATTAACAGAGGACTTAAATAATTGAATTCTAAACTGTACTGTAAATAGAAAACAGTCTTTTATAAAAATTTACTAACTAATATGAATGGCAGGGTATTGATCCTTATCGCTTTAGTATTTTCAATGTCTCTTCCTGTAAAAGGTACAACAACAACGCCAAAAGCGGTGAAAGGGATCATGGATCTGAGCAAAATGGAACAGGGCGAAAAGTTCTTCGTAAATCTTAATGGAGAATGGGAGTTTTACTGGGAAAAAATGCTTCACCCTTACGATTTTGAAGAAAAGTATCTTAAACCTGACTATTACGGAAAGGTGCCGTCTTACTGGACCGATTATCCTTCCGATATTGTAAAAACTGAAAAAGAGGGTTATGCCACTTACAGGCTGCAGGTAATACTGCCTCATGGTTACAGGAATGCTCTTGGGTTCGACCTTCCTGTCTTTGATTCCTCTTATGATATCTACGTTAATGGTCGTTATTTCGGAGGGAACGGCCAGCCTGGGAAATCTGCTGAAGAGACAGAACCCGGATACAGCAGGAATTTCTTCAGATTTGATCCTCAATCGGATACTCTATCAATAGTGATAAATGTAGCAAATTATTCGCACCGCCGCGGAGGATTCTGGCGCCCAATGAAAATAGGCACCTTTCTTGAGGTTAACAGGCGGCTTGCAAACAGCTGGGCAGGTGATTGGGCCATTATAAGTCTGCTTCTGGGATTTTCACTCTTTTTCTTTTTCTTCTTTTTGATGTCACCGCAGGAAAAGGTTATGGGATTCTTCTGCATGGCAACTGTTGGCCTGGCATTAAGACCCTTGTTTACTTCTCATTTCCTGATCAATAATCTCTTTAATATCGGATGGACCTGGTTAATAAGGTATGAATATCTGGGACTTTACCTTATAATTATCGGATGGATATGGTTCGCACAGGTACTCTATCCGACAAAATATTTTAAGGCTTTTGCCTATATAGTGACTGTATTCTTTACAGTTTCGGCGATACTTACCCTGTTTTTACCGGTAAAGATATTCAGCTACACAACACTTGTATTATATCCTGTTATGCTGATTCTAATGTCATATGGGATCGTCCAGAGTCTTTTGGGGATATTTAAGAAGAATGCATTTGATTTCATCTATTTCACAGCATTCATATTACTTGTGTTAGGCGGTATCCATGACATAAGAGTCTCTCTCGGAAAATCAGAAAGTTCCCCGGGTTATATATTGTCTTATATAATTGTGATTTTTGTACTAATCCAGGCAGGACTTCTTCTTTATAAATGGGTGAGATCATACCGTGATAAAGAGAAACTGCAGAATGAGCTTGCTTTTATAAACAGAAACCTGGAAAAACTGGTAAATGAAAGGACACAGGAGTTAAAGGTCCGGAATGAGGAGATAGAAAAGCAAAACAAAATGATAGCCCAGCAAAACATACAGTTAACTGATACTATCCATCTCAAGAACAAGATATTTTCTGTTGTTGCACACGACCTTCGCAGCCCTGTAGTAAATATCCTGTATATGCTTAACCTTCTGAAAGAAAAGGAATACAAGGAAAAGTACGACACATTCGCAAATTCAAGTATTGAATATGCACAGAATGTGATATCCCTTCTCGAAAATATGCTCGTATGGGGACGAGGTCAGGAAGAAAAGATTAATTATTCACCTGCCCGTCATAATTTTGCTGATATAATCCTCACCAACCTGAGCATATTTAAAGAATCTGCTGATAAAAAAGAGATATCTATGAATTTTACCCAGGTAGGTAATTCATTTGCCTATTTTGACAAGGATTTAATGGACATTATCATCAGGAATATGTTATCGAATGCTGTGAAATATACTTCCAGAGGGGGAAGGATAAGTATCCTCCTTAAGGACAAATCAGCAGAAAACAAAAGCATTATGCTAAAGATCTGTGATAATGGAATAGGTATCCCTGAGGAGAAGCAAAAAAACCTGTTCACCTCGGAGGAGGTGACCAGCACTCCAGGTACAGAGAATGAAAAGGGTACAGGACTCGGTTTGAAACTGTGTCATGAGCTTATCCTGATCAACAAGGGAACTATCAATGTAGAAAGCAAAGAGGGAGAAGGGACATGCTTTATTATAAACCTGCCTGCATAACTCAGCTTCACGTAAACTCCCTGTAAAAATTATGATTGGTCGTACAGGTCTCCTGGAGTTTTCTGTCAGATTAAATTGAATCCAAGATTTTGAAGTATTTCCCTTGACTGCCTGGTTCCACCATTGAGCTTGACAGTATAGGCATTAAATTCCCTCCTGACAGGGTAAGTATTTCTTAATTTTTCAAAGTCCGCAGGTGAAAACCGAAGCCTGATATTGTCTTCATCGATGTTATATGTTTTGATAACTGCTTCCATAAGAACATCCTCACTGGTTTTACCTGCTTCGCTGATTGAAATAACAGGATCATCAGGTACCGGCACATCATGTGGATACCAGTCTTTAAGAGGAAGGTTATAATGCCTGGATAATGCATTTACAATTATTGAGGTTCCATTAGCCTTGCCATCAATTGAATAGCCGGCGATATGGGGTGTGGCCAGAAATGTTCCAGACATTAGATTAAGATCAATATCAGGTTCATTTTCCCAGACATCAATAACTGCTCCACCCAATTTTCCAGATTGCAGAATTTTTATCAGAGCACTGGTTTCTGCAACCTCACCACGTGAAGTATTTATAAACCATGCCCCTTTTTTCATCTGCTTATAACTTTTATCATCGATAATGTGCCAGGTGCAATCATCTCCAACATAATTAAGAGGAACATGGAGTGTAACTATATCTGATTCAGTTAAAACAGTCTTCAGATTAACAAAACCCTTCCCTCCCTCCTCCCTGGCCCTGGGCGGATCATTAAGCAAAACCTCCATTCCCAGGATATGGGCAAGTTTTTCAACCTTCGAACCTACATTACCAACTCCTACAATACCAATAATTTTGCTCTTCAGTCTGAACCTGAATTCTGAAGCCATCCTTAATAAGGCTGCTGCAATATACTGTTGTACAGATGATGAATTACAACCCGGAGCATTTGTCCAGGATATGCCTTCTTTAGCACAGTACTGTGTATCGATATGATCAAAACCAATAGTAGCAGTACCTATGAATCGCACATTAGTTCCTGCAAGAAGCGATTCCGTGCATTTAGTTCTTGTTCGTATAATAAGGGCATCAGCATTCTTCAGCATCTTATTATCTATCTGTTTACCAGAAAGATATAAAACTTCAGCAAAAGGCTCAAGTACTCCCTTGAGGAAAGGGATTTTATCATCGGCGACAATTTTCATTACATTAAATAATATTTCATGTGAAATTAAAAAAATTTACTGAATTAACAGATAAGTAACATAATTCAGAAATCCAGCATTTTTATTCAATTATCGTCATTTCATCCATGAGATATCCTGCATCGGCATATTTATCAATAATAAATAATACAAACCTGATATCAAGGCTTATGTTGCGGCTCTGTTCAGGATTAAAGGCCATATCACTGGTAACACCCTCCCATGCTCTGTCGAAGTTGATTCCAATCAGATAACCGTCGGCATTGATTACCGGGCTTCCTGAATTACCGCCTGTAGTATGATTATTTGCTATAAAACAAACAGGCACCTTGCCATCCTGAGTATACCGCCCAAAATCTTTCTCATAATACAATTGCCTCAGCTTATCAGGAACATCATAATCGTATATTTCAGGATTATCCTTTTCCATTATACCATCGAGGGTTGTGTAATAGTTAAACCATACTGCATCTTTTGAAAGATATCCCTGAATTGTTCCATAAGCTACCCTGAGTGTTGAATTTGCATCGGGATAAAATATCCTGTCAGGTTCAAATTCCATTTGCAGCATCATATAATCTTTATTCATACTCTCTATTTCTGATGATATCCGGGATAAATCATTTCTGACATTAGCTGCCAGGAATTCAGAAGCACTAACAGCGAGTCTGTATAAAGGATCTTTCTTAAGCTTTTTCAGACTGCTTTTATTAAAGTTGTTTAAAAATGAGATAAACCTCTCTTCGTCAGTGAAGACCGATTTATCGTAAATATCATCGGCAAGTTTGCTGAAATCGCCATTGCAGGCATCCTTAATCTCAATATATGCAGGGGCCTGCCAATTTGGTTCAAGATTATCTCCATACATCTTCATCACTGCCATAAAAAGCTTCTTATCGGTTTCCAGGTTATAGTTTTTATAGAATCCGTTCGCCCTGTTAATAATTTCATTTCTGGCCACCTCAAATTCCTCAGGATCGGGATCTGACTCATAAAGTGTTGCAAGTGGTAATATATTCCTGGCAAATCCAACTGCTTCAGCACCCGCACTGAAAAAAACATCACTTGTATAATTATAAACCAGCCGGTATTCTTTCAGCTCTGAATATAATTCCTTATAGCGGGGAAGAATACTACCATATTTTGATCTTCTGGACTCATCCTTATTTATCCATTCCGTTAGCTTTTTCTCATAATCCTGTTTCTTTGCGATCGTATTCATCCGTTCAAGACCCAGGTTCTCTCCTATCCATCTCTTCCATGAGTTTGCAATTCCAAACTTTTTCGCTGAGTACTGAAGCCTTATAAGAGGATCTGTATTCATTGCATCCTCCATTATCTCTATTTTTTTGGTTCGGATCTCGATCATTTTTGGATTTATATAATTCTTCACCATATCAATATAGTACGACGGTATATATTCTGATGTTGATCCCGGGTAACCGAAAACCATTGTAAAATCACCTTCGTGTATTCCTTTAAGCGATACTGGAAAATGATAAGCCGGTTTGTAAGGTATATTATCTTCAGAATATTGTGCAGGTTTGTTTTCATTGTCTGCATAGATCCGGAATAGTGAAAAATCACCTGTATGCCTGGGCCATACCCAGTTATCTGTTTCACCTCCAAATTTACCTATGGCAGATGGTGGCGCACCAACAAACCTTATATCATTATATCTTTCATAGACAAGCAGGAAATACTGGTTACCCATATAAAATGGTCTCACAGTTGCCGTATACTCTGTTCCGTTAACTGCCTCATCCGTAATCTCTTTTATGTTGGCTGCGATCTTTTTTTCCTGTGCCTCAGCTTCCATGGTCTCATCCACTCCTGCAAGGACCCTGTCTGAAACATCTTCCATCCATTTAAGGAAAGTAACAAAAAGGCCCGGGCACGGAAGTTCCTCCTTATGTGACATAGCCCAATATCCGTCATCCAGGTAGTTATGCTCAATGGTGGAAAGTGACTGTATCCGGCCATACCCACAATGATGGTTGGTAAGCAGCAAGCCTTCACAAGATATTAGTTCTGCCGTACAACCACCTCCGAATGAAACCACCGCATCTTTCATACATGCTTTATTAATGCTGTAAATATCCTCAGCTGTCAGTTTAAACCCCTTCTCCTGCATCAGCTTTATGTTATACTTCTCAATGAGTATTGGGATCCACATTCCCTCATCGGGTACTACGGCATTAGTAATCAGTGCAGTAACGAATAACGCAATTATAATTTGTGTTCTTTTCATATCTGTGAATTTTATTAATACAAGTTACATGTTAATCGATAGAGTCTTTTACCGTCTTATAGCAATTAACTGACAAAATATTAAAATTAAGGATTCCTGGAAATGATTTTCATACTTTTTTAACAAGTCCTGTCAAACTAAAACAATAATCACTTTACTAACATAGTCTTAGAATCTTTTCTAATGAACTGATTAAACTCCCGTAAAAGGACATATTGAGTCACCTTATCACAAGTTTTTCGTCATTTAATTATTATTAAGTTTGCTATTTTCTATTTTCTTTTTTGCTAACTTTCGGGTTAATAAATTTTCTTTCGTTTTAATAGACTCTCTGATCAAGTAGTTTTTGTATAGTATTGATTTTCGTTGAACCAACATGTGTAAAAATATGAAAACAAGGAATTTACTGACAACTGCATTGATTTGCTTAATTTCTGTTAATATGGCTTTTGCCCAGACAGGTGAAAGCAAATTCAAGATGATGATTTTAAATACCACTGAGAGTAAGGTTACTCCGCTATTCACTTCATTTGAAATAAATAACCTGACCTTTTCCGATGCAAATCAGAACCAGGTGCTTGACGGCAAAGAAAATGGGAGCATCAGTTTCTTTGTTAAGAATACCGGGACCATTCTCCTGGATGAACTGAATGTAAATCTGAACACCGCGGACAGCATGCCGATTCTGGGTTTAACATATGGTAATGTACAGAATATAATAGGTCTTAACTCCGGAGATTCAGCATTAATAAAGGTTGACCTGACTGCCAGTGAAAATCTTCTAGACGGGCTTGCAAAATTTAAAATATCTGTTAAAGATTACAGAAGTGACAGCTCAGACATTGCAATGCTTGAAATCCCAACCAAGGAGATCCTTAATCCTCCTGCATTTAGATGGATTTCACCTAGCTCGGAGACAGAGGTTGCCCAGTTCGGAATCGCAGATATTACCGGAATGGTAAAATCAAAATCCAGAATAACCGACTTAAAAGTATATGTAAACGACCAGGTTCCAAGTGATAACAGATCTTTTGAGATTCTCACAGGTGATAATGCGAATGAATACAGAGTAAAAAGGAGCGTATTTCTTAACGAGGGAGATAACATTATTAAAATAGTTGCTACTAACGCTCAAGGTGTTACAACATCAGAAACCAGGACTATCAATTATTTCGTCCAGAAAATAGATGCAAATTATGTTGAGAAAAGACTTGCGCTTGTCATCGGGAATGCCAATTATATCGGCGGGAATTCCCTGCCAAATCCCGTAAACGATGCTAAAGCCATTGCTCTGGCTTTAAGAGACGTCGGTTTTACGGTTATGATGTATCTTAATTCTGATCTGAAAACCATGAAAAAAGCAATGGATGAATTCGGAGAAAAACTGGTAGATTATACTGTTGGATTATTTTACTATGCCGGTCATGGATT
>CAZDOM010000090.1:0-8139 GCA_964507015.1 uncultured Rikenellaceae bacterium
GCCATCGCGTACCAGGGCCTGGTAGTTGAATCCCTGCGGGATTTGGCTCAGGGCAGAGGGTGCAGTGCAAAGAAAAAGACAAAAGATAAAAGTAAAAAGCATTGTCCACCGTAGCAATGCGAAGGTGGAACAAAAGGAGGTGTGTTTTGGTTTCATGACTTAACGGTTTAAAGGCTCAATGGCTCAACGGCACAATGGCCCGGATAAACAATTAAAGGTGTACTATTATATCAGGAGCAATATATCATAAATAAAGTCAAGAATCAAGAATTTTTTGACGAATGAATAAAATTGATTATCAGACGTATTGAACTATTTAACTTTCAAACCTTCGAACTTTAAAACCATTGACTCGTTACACCGTTACACCGTTACACCGTCATACCGTCGTACCGTCGTACCGTAATACCGTCGTATCGTTACTCCGCCCTTAGCGAAGCAATCTCATCCTGCATATTTAGGATAATTTGTTTCAGTTCGTCAATCTGCTCCTGCTGATCTTCTAGCTGTTTTTGCTGTTCCTTAATAATTTCCAGGTTATATATTGAAACCAGTTCATACGAAAGACCAACAGGTTTTCCTGTATTATAAACCACTAAGTTATTTAATCCTATATCGTTGAAATCTTCTGCGATAAAGCCTATACATTTTTCTCCCGTAGATTTATCTGTGAAAGATACTGGTTGAGCTTTCAGAATCTTACTAAAATCATCAGATAGTGGAATAATATTTGTCTTAGTCTCTCGTGATGAAGAATATATAAAAATATGATTATTATATATTCTTAGATAATTCCCTGCACTGGTAGGTGGCAAACCTGCAATAGCAAAAGGTGATATTACAGGATTCATATTTACTCCTATAGTGGCATTGAACCGAAGATTGTTATTTTCAAAATCACCCCATATAAGAGCTTGTGTAGAATCAACATCAGAATTTTCAATATAAAGTTTATTTGATCTTAATTCTTTATAACCAGCCTGATACCCCACACAAACATTTAATTCTCCGTGTTTATTAGAACCACCGGCTCTGGAACCTAAATAGACATTATACCACCCGTCTATATTCCAGTACCCGGTAGAATTCCCAATGAAGACATTATTTCTTCCACTAGCATTATTTACTGCAGTACCGGACCCAATTGCTACATTGTTATGTCCCGTATCATTAAAATACCCTGATCGCTGTCCAATAAATACATTATTTTGCCCAACTGTATTTGTATATCCTGTCTCAAAGCCAAGAAATACATTATATAATCCTGTCGTGGTAGCCTGGCCTGATGAATTACCAATAAAAATATTCTCATAACCTTTTGTATTTGAGTAACCTGCTGCATTTCCTATAAAAATATTATTAACACCACCGTCTTTTATTCCAACCGGTCCTCCAATATTATTATACCCTGCGTTTTTACCAATAAAAATATTATTATACGCGATTGTATTTAGATAGCCCGCCTGGAATCCGAGAAAGATGTTATCAGAAGCTGTTGTGTTAGAGTATCCTGCGTTATCACCTATAAAGACATTATCTTCTCCTATTGTATTATTATAGCCACTTAAATAACCAATAAATGAATTATTATTAGCAATATTCTTAAACCCACTCTGAAACCCGAGAAACACATTATAATCGCCGCCAAGATTGGAATATCCTGCATTAGTCCCAATGAACACATTACTTAATGCATTTGTTCCGGAATAACCGGCCCGGTTTCCGATATAAATATTAGTATGACCACTACTGTTTTTGTAACCGCTGCGATTTCCAATAAAAATTGAAGAGTCACCGGTACTATTGCTATAACCTGCCAGGTTACCTATAAAAACATTATTTGAACCATCATCATTTGTATAACCTGCCTTATCGCCGAAGAATGAGTTTTCATTACCATCAAGATTGTTATAACCAACGGAATCGCCTACAAAAGTGTTATAGTTACCGATCGTATTATTATATCCTGCAAATGACCCAACAAATGAATTATTCAACCCGTCAGTATTGGAATAGCCACTCTTATACCCTACGAATGAATTATAATTTCCAGATGTTGTTAAGAATCCAGACTGGTAACCAAGGAAGAGATTACCGGTTCCGGTATTATCACTGAATCCGCTTTGATAACCCAGGAAGGCATTGTATTCACCTGTGGATATATTTTTCCCGCTCTGGTAACCGACTGTTGAATTAAATTTGCCTCCATCAAGATTCTGCCCCCCTTCATGACCGATAAAATAGTTATCCTTTGTTAATGATGTAAAAGGCGTTGGTGGTCCTTTTGTTGCACCAAAACCTCCAATAGCAAATCCTCCCTTAACACCTTTTGGGCCCGCGACCTGATTCTCATTAACATAAACCCTTGTACTGTCGCGCGTTACACGAAGATACTCTTCCTCTTCACCTTTTACTGCTCCATATCCTCCTATTGCAAAGCCTCCCTTTGTGCCTTTGTCTTCATCAGCTTTATCAATATATATCCTAACACTGTCATTACTCACCATTAAAAGTTCCTGTGCCTTTCCCTTGGCAGCGCCATAACCACCTATGGCAAATCCGCCCTTTGTTCCTTTGGGTACATCAGTATCAGCATTATCAATATACACCCTTACACTATCATCACTCACAAAGAGAAAATTCTGTGGTACAGCCTTATCTACTCCATAACCTCCTATTGCAAAACCTCCCTTGGTTGTCTTGCCTGTCTGATTTATATACATCCTTATTGAATCAGGATCTACAACTAACAATGGGATAGAAGTACCTTTATCAGTACCAAAGCCTCCTATTGAAAAACCTCCCTTGGTTCCCTTGGCTCCATCATCAACATAGATCCTTACACCTTCATTATATACTGCAAATACTGTCTGTCCCATATTGTTCTTCACCTCGAACAGGGCTTCATCAAGTTCCGTTGTAGTACCTATTATTCCGAGTTTCTCTATCGGTCCTTCTACATCCTTTGCTACAAGGGAATATGGTACTGACCATATAAGGGTTTTATCCATATCAATAAATCCTTCGCCAAGGTCAATCCAGGTCCTCAGGTATAATGGCTTAGCATTCCAATCTATTTCATCAAATGTTAGTGCTGTGCCATCCATACGTGTTCCTGTTCCTACCACAATAGACACAAGTCCAAAATGGTTCGTTTCGAGATGATCATGCATCTCGCTCCATATTAGTTCCTTACTGGCAGACTCAATGTCTATCAACATATGTAATCCAACCTCACTCATGATCTCACCTTCACCATCGCGTACCAGGGCCTGGTAGTTGAATCCCTGCGGGATTTGGCTCAGGGCGCAGGGCTCAGGGCTCAGGGCAAAGAAAATCATTAATATTAAAATCGTAGAGACATTTGATCCGAACGTCTCTTTTTTCGATCCGAACGTCTTGTCTTTAAAGGGGAGTTTTGATTTCATTTTCAGAAAATATTAAGTTTGACTAATTTACAATATGTTGGTAATATTAAAATATGTAATTTGAAGAAGGTAAGTCTGCAAGCTCCGGTAAAAAGAGTCTTTTTCCCCGGGTGACAAGATTTTTCGAATATTTGGGCGAGATGTTCGAATATTTGAATATATGAAATGTAAGATAATATAAAAATGAAGTCAAGCCAAATCTTTTTGACGAATTTATAAGCATCAATTAGAAATCGCAAAAAAAAGGGACCTCTTACTCAGGGTCCCTTTTCTATTATAGCAAACAGAAAATTAAAGATTGTATACCAGTCCCACGCTGACCCACAATGCCTTGTTAGTAAATCCAAGGCCGTTGTCAAAATTACTTAAGTTCATTAAACCATGTTTATAGCGCAACTCACCTATTATTGACAAGTTTCCAAAATTATATCTTGCCCCTGCTCCTGCTATGGGAGCAAATTCATTGTATTTTATACGTTCGGTGATATCGTCTTTGTAAGCACGGTATATTTCTTCAATTTCTGATATTTTACGGACAATTGTTGTATTTCCCAGGATATTAATGCCCCAATTGACTCCCACATATAAATAGGGTGATAAGCCAATCTCTGAAAATGTGTATTTAAATAAGAGTGGTACATCGGCATAAAACAGATTCATGTTGACATGATCAATATCAGATGACTCTCCATAAGTCTGTATAACAGGGCTTTGCGGAGAATAGACATATGTTTCGATAATATTGGCGGCACCATATCTGGCATAATTACCTTCTATCTGTAATCCCAGTTTTCCGGTTATATTATATCCGAATACAAGGCCATATGATGTATTATCATATGTCATTGCCGCAAAGTCTTTTTCTGATTTAAGAATCGATTCAAAATCGACTACACCATAACCCGCCTTTACTCCGATAAAGAACTTACCTTTTCCGGAAACACTTTCAGAGTCCTGGGCTGTCAATCCGCCTGAGAATACTACTATTATTAGAAACAACAGTAATATTTTCTTCATAAGCAATTAATTTTAATTAACAGGCAGGCAATTCACCTGCCTGTTAGAATTACCACTATTGTTCAATAGTCCGTTTACCGGTACCAAAGTTAATATCCCGGATATAATCTTTTCCTGCAGTTGCCATAACTATAGGATAACTTACAGGAAAGATTGAATATTGCAGCGCTGAATTCGGATTGTTTTTTCCGATATATCCGCTACCCTGGTTTGTCATTATCACATTTGTAACCCTTCCATCTTTTACTACAGCCACTCCCTCAGCTCCTGAGCCTTTCCCAGGTATAGATGCAGTGAATGTAACTGTAGGAGGATCATCATAGCCATATCCTTGTGAATAAGGATAACCGCCTGTAAACTCTACTCCTGTTATCCTGCCATCACCGGCAAAAGTACATCTTCCTACTGCCGTCATTGATGAAAAAGGAACAGTAATATTGACATCAGGAGTTACATAATATCCTGAACCAGGATTGGTTACTGTAATTTCAGTCACCCTGCCATCAACAATTGTAGCTGTGGCAACAGCTCCTGAGCCAAATCCGTTTCCTGTAGCCGTATCGGCTGTATTGACAATCTCTATCTTTGGAGCGACAACATAACCGGCACCAGGATTTTTTATCTGGATATAATCGATCTGACCTGATTCCGGATTGGCCTGTGCCATAGCATATGCCTCGCTGTTAAATGTTGTGATATCAATAAAATAATCCCCATCTGCATAGGTATCCCAATCGTATCCTGACCCAGGATCAGTTATAGATATTCCTGATACCTGTCCGTTATTTACAGATGCTGTTAATAAAGCTGTACTGGTTACTATCGGTATAATTGAATCACCTTCACCATTATCATCGAGAATAAACACATTAGGAGGGGCTGTATAACCCTGTCCATGCTGATAGATCTCAACCCCTGACAAAACACCATTGTCAAGTACAGCACTTGCTTCAGCTTGTAATCCTATACCTGCAGGTGGAGCAATCACGACAGTGACATCGTTTGCATCATCAGAAATGTAACCACTTCCGGGATTGTCAATTACGAGATCCTTGATTTCCCAGGTGATTAATGCTGTAGCAGCAGCTCCGCTGCCATTACCATCTATTGGTGTAAATGATACAGTAGGTGCGGCATCAAAGAAATAACCATCCCAATCCAATACTACTTCTCTTACACCCATATTATATTTCACATTGCAATCGGTTACATATTCTTCAAAGTTAGTACCATCATCAAGTACAATATTAGTAACAGTATCGTAACCAACACCGACTGCATTCAGGGTTATAGCTGTTACAGGGAATCCACGAATTGCTGTAGCAGATGCACCTGTTCCACCCCCTCCGGTAAATGTGATGGTAGGATTTGATGTATAACCCTTACCACCATCATCAATAATAATAGCATTAATTGTATCTGTATCAATAGTGGCATGAGCTACGGCGCCAAAACCTCCACCTCCTGTAATAGTTACCTCAGGAGCCTCGGTATAGCCTGAGCCGGGATTGTTAAGATTATAACTGATCACCTCACCAGCAGTGCTTATTGTTACATCAGCTGTTGCTCCCATTCCATCACCTGTAATTGTTGCAGACGGAAGAGACTCCCACAGATAATCATTTGTACCCTGATAAACTATTGAATGAAGCGGATTACTTTCCGTCATTACGGCTGTTGCATCGCTCCATGAAGAAAAATTATCTGATATGTTAACCAGAGGAACATCAGTATATCCTGTACCCATTGCGGTCATGTTTATTGAATCTACCCAGGCACTCATAATTGCATGTGCTGTTGCACCTGTTCCGGTCCCTGTTATTGTAACGGTTGGAGCAGTAGAAGTATAGCCTGATCCGGCATCATCAAGAGCAATATCAACTACTGACCATGAGAATTCCGGATAGGCAGAAGCTTTAGTCTCTACTGTCTCCTCAAAAACAACTTCTGGATTTTCACCTGGTAAGTACCCTGATCCCGGGTTTGTAATTGTAACTCCGGTCACTTTGTCTCCGCTGACGACAGCTGTACCTTCAGCCTGAACAGAATTATAACCTGATCCGGGTGCAATATATACACGGGGAGCCTGGGTATAACCTTCTCCCTGGTCTTCCATGTTGATGGAAACAATACCTGAACTGGTCAGTACTGCTGTTGCTTCAGCAACTGTTGTAGGTTGAGCATCAGGAGTTCCGGTTGGTGCTGAGAATGTAACATAAGCTGACTGTACCTGAGACAGCTCTGTCCCGTTTGCCGGTATAGCGCTGTAAGAATACATTGTGGGAGGTCCGAAGAATGTCCTGACAGTCTGCACTCCCCATACCGGTACACTATTCAGAGTAGCCTGAAGCAAAGATTGATCTGCAGCAAACTCAGAGGCACTCAGAAAATATGGCAACCCACTGGGAGTTGAAGGAACCTGTAGAGAGAAAGATCCGTCGGCTGCAGTTGTCGTTTCAAAAACCGTACTATGAAATGCAATCTGTCTGATAAGTGCATAATAATCAAATGACCAGTATCCGCAATATTCACAACCGTAAACATCATAATATGGCATTTGGAGGTACCTTGAAATAAAGGTTGAACATTCAACATCGATTGAAGCCACTACCTTTATATTAGCTGCCAATTCCGGTGCATCATTTGTAAGGTCAGTCTCAACAGTTGCGATACCTGAAATTGTAGAAAGGTTATCTGTCAGTGAAAACATAGGTACCATAGTACCTGCCTGTCTAACAAGGCTATAGGCATCAACATAAACTGAATCCGGAAGAGCTGGCAGGATAGCGATAAAATCTACTTCACAATAATCATCCTTCTGTACATTGACATTAACACTTCCGATCCTTAGATCCTTGAAGGTTGCAATTCCGCTGGCATCAGTGGTTGATGTCAGTATTTGCCCGTACTGGGATACTGTAACCGTCACACCGTCCATACCGGTGCCACCCTTACCTGAATTGTCACCTTTATCGTATTCACTGTAGCTAAGCCATGAGGCATCTGATGCAAGAACAGCAGCAACTGAATAATCGATAATACCGCCTGTTTTTTTCAGAGAATCACGCAACAATTCCATTTCGATCGCGAACTCATTATTCAACATTGCCTGGGCTGTAGAAAGGGAATCTTTAAGACGTGTAAGATCCTCCTGGTTAGCATAGGCATCCTCTTCAGTAAATACATCTTTTGTACATGAAGAAGCAAAAGCAAAGAATCCGATAAAAATAAGGATTCCAAATTTCAAGATTTGTTTCATACGTTTTCGATTTTAAGTTTAGATGATTAAATAGCTATTTTTATTATTTCAATTAAACATATATTATTCAAGGTATATTCAGGATTACTCTTAATGAAAAACACAAGAAATACCTAAATATTCTTGCGGAATTGAATCACATACTGATAAAACTGACACAAACAACACTAAATGAACAGGTTTAGTTAAAAAAAATTATTACGTGTAGTAAATTACGATAAAAAAGGAGACAAGTCAAGTTTTTTTTGACGAGATAGCGTTATTTTATTGTTAAAGTAAGGTTATGAGTGATGGATACCTTGCTCCGGCTAAAGTCGGATCCCCCCATACTTGCGGTTGGGACACAGTCAGAAGGGATTGTACCCCCCTCCGGCTAAAGCCGGATCCCCCCATACTTGCGGTTGGGACACAGTCAGAAGGGATTGTACCCCCCTC
>CAZDOM010000090.1:8239-12526 GCA_964507015.1 uncultured Rikenellaceae bacterium
CGGCTAAAGCCGGATCCCCCCTGAAGGGGGGAATAATACAGTATTCTAAATGTCAGTTTATTATCGTTAAATAAAAGTTATAAGTATCTGCAGGGATCGAGCCATCAGAGGCGTTTGTAAACTTAATCTCAACTGTTCCGGAAGCAGATACTCTTGCATAAGCAATAATAAGCCCGTCAGGTAATTCGGTAGAAGGAGAAACCATAACTGATGAACTGGTAGAAGCATTAGCAACAGCCAAAGTTTGCACACTGGAGTTTCCAGATAACAGTAATGGTACAGTAATACCACCACTGGCTCTCAGAATACGATTTACATTACTTCCATTAATTCCAACCCTGAGGCTTCCATTTACCTGCAACGTTGCACCGGCAGCATCCGGTTTACCGTTGATAGCCACCTTATCAGCATCAAAATCACCTCCTATTAAAGGTGTTGTGGATTCTGAGTTTTCTATATAAAGAATTGATGAATCCTGTTCTTCTTTTCCAGCCCGATATCCTATAAAAATATTTCCTGATCCCTTTTCATTTTTACTTCCAGCTTGATCCCCAATGAATACGTTGTTATTACCCCGCTTTTTACTATCACCTGCCTGGGCACCAAGAAAAACATTATAATTTCCCTCTTTGATCTGACCACCTGCATTTCTTCCAATATAAGTGTTATAAACTCCAGTAGTGTTATTAATCCCGGAAAGGTTTCCAATGAAGACATTACTCTGACCCTCTGTATTATTGAATCCACTACTATTACCGATAAATACATTATAATTACCGGGATAAAGAGAAGGACCTGAACCAATATTATTGAAGCCGGCGTTATAACCAAGAAATACATTATAGCATCCAAGAGTATTTGAGAAGCCTGCATCTGAACCCATAAAAATATTCTCCTCACCGCTAATATTCTCATGTCCTGCTTCAACACCAAGAATAACATTATTCTTACCTGAAATGTTATTGAGACCTGCTGACGAACCAATCATAATATTTTTTTCTCCGCTGGTATTACTATGGCCTGTCATATAGCCAAGGAATACATTCTGAGAGCCGTTTTCATTTGAATTTCCGGCTTCATAACCCAGCATAACATTAAAACTTCCATCTGTAATACTCGCCCCAACTGATTCTCCAATCAGGACATTTTGCTGTCCATTTGTGGCATTCTCACCTGCCTTGCTTCCGATATATACGTTTCCACCCTGACCCTGGTGGGCATAGCCTGCCTTGTTCCCAATAAAAGTATTATCGCTACCTGTATTATTCAATCCAGCCTGGTAACCAAGAAAAGTATTCCATTGACCCAAAATATTGTTAAATCCTGACTGATAACCCACAAAAATGTTTTCAGAACCGCTTTCTGTAAGTTTTCCTGCTTCATAACCCAGGAATGAATTGAACTCACCTCCATTTATTGATTTTCCTGCACCGTGGCCGATAAAATAGTTTTGAGGAGTGAGCCTTAGGTAACTGCCTGTTGAGCCTGAACCTACTCCGAATCCCTGTTCATTGTCAGTTGTTATTATTCTTGTGCTGTCGGAAGTTACTTTCATATATTTCGACCACCCCTTTGTAGCTCCGTATCCACCGATTGCAAAACCTCCCTTGACAGATTTCCCGGAATCATTGATATATACCCTTACACTGTCGTCATCAACAAATAAATACCTCTTGTCATTCTCATCCTTATCCGAACCGAACCCTCCAATGGCAAATCCACCCTTAACACCTTTTGCGTCACCGTCTCCAACAAATACCCTGACACCCTCATTATAAACTGCAAATACAGTTTGACCAGAAATATTCTTCACTTCGAATAATGGATCTTCCATATCAGATGTAATACCTGTCACTGATAGTTTATTCAGTGGCCCGCCAAGGCTGTCAGCTACCATGGCATAAGGCACAGACCATAATTGTGTTGCGTCCAGATCAGCATACCCGGAACCTGTATTGACCCATGTCCGAATATAAAGAGGTTCTGCTTTCCAGTCTATTTTTGAAAAAATACCTGCAGATCCACCTGCAGGTGTTCCTGATCCAACTACAAGCTTCATTAAGCCATATGAATCAGTCCTTACACTGGCATGTTCTTCCCTGTATATGAGCGTACTGGCAGCTGTTTCTATATCTATCCGTACAGCTATCTCAGAATCGTCCATGATCTCTCCAGCCCCATCACGTACAAGGGCCTGGTAGTTAAATCCCTGTGGCACCTGGCAGAAGGCGGAAGGCGCAGGGCTGAGGGCAAAGAAAATCATTAATATAATAATCGTAGTAGAGACGTTCGATCCGAACGTCTCTTTTCTCGATCCGAATCTCTTGTCTTTAAAGGGGTGTTTTGTTTTCATGATAAATATGGTATTAAGGCGTTAAGGCTCGAAGGCTCAAAGGCCGAGGTAAATTTTTAACAATCAATAAATTTAAGTGAATATAGTTTATATGTCAAGTTTTTTTGACGAAAGGCGGAAAATCTGATATAGGCAATCTGTTACAGGTGATATGGAATTTTCAGTTGGCAGTTGGCAATTATTACTTTATTTCAAATACATACTACAGTTTTATCAGTTATCTGTATAGGAGACCTGCAGCCAGCTTGTGCCGTCCCACATCAAGGTAAGAATATCCTGATCGCTTAATGTGATATTACCATCCATATTAACGTTACCGGTATCATTTATTGTAATAGTATTTGTATTATCAGAACCTCTTAATATCAATAACTGACCTGTAAATGTTCCGTTAGCTATCGGAGTAATGGTACTCAATAAAACAGGTGAAGATGCGACCAGCTTTACGTTGGATCTAGCTGGGGTCACAGTGGCATCAGCAGATATTCCGGTTATGACCTCTTCGTCAAGGACAAACAGATCCCTGATATTTGCAGTGCCGTTTACCTTCACTATATCGTTGTCAAATTCTCCGTATATCAAGGGTTCGTCAATATCTGAGTTTTCAATATAAAGCTTATTTGAAGCATCAGTAACATTATACCCTGCCTTATAGCCAATAAATACGTTATTTGATCCGGTAGTTAGGGTGTACCCGCTTGAGCGGCCAACCAGAACATTATATGAATATGAAGTTGTTGTTTCATTACCTCTGCCTGCATAAGATCCCACTACCGTATTTTCCTGGCCTGTGTCGTTATACCGTGCAGAACCAACTCCAATATATACATTATTGTGGCCATTATTGTTCTTATTACCGCTTAGATATCCGAAAAATGAATTGTTCGAACCAACATCATTAAATTCACCTGAAGCATTCCCGAAGAATGAATTAAAATTCCCATTTGTATTCCCATTTCCGGAATTATATCCGAAAAATGAATTTTGCCATGCACCTCCTGTATTCTGACCACTTCTAGATCCAACAAATGTATTCCAGTTTCCCGTGACATTCTCTCCTGCAAAAGAACCCAGGAGGGTATTATTACCGCTGGATTCATCATTAAAACCTGTTCTGTAACCAATATATGTATTATTGCTTCCTGACTCATTTATTCTTCCTGAGGCATTCCCAATAAAAACATTCCACATTCCATTATTTTCCTGACCGGCATTGTTCCCTATGAAAATATTTTCATCCCCGTCAGTGCCGTTTAAACCGGCTCCGTTACCCAAAATCACATTGCTTTTTCCAGTGATATTTTTTCTCCCCGCCTGATTACCAATGAAAATATTATAGCTTGCCTCAGTAATTACATCACTTTGATTATCATGACCTGCATACCAACCTATGAATACATTTGACTGACCAACAGTATTATTGTACCCTGATTCAACTCCCATAAACACATTACCGCCACCGGTTATATTATGATAACCGCTCCCGGTTCCGAGAAATACATTACTCTGACCATATGTATTACTAATACCTGTCTGGTAACCAATAAATACATTATTGGCTCCGGTTGTATTATCCTTACCAGCCTGAAAACCAAGAAAAGTATTATAAGAACCATCTGATGTATTCATGCCTGTTTCATATCCCAGGAATGAATTGTACAATCCTTCATCTATTGATTTACCACTACTATGACCGATAAAATAATTATCACGTGTCAGTGATGTAAAAGGAGTTATTGTCCCCGGAACAGTACCTATGCCTCCAATTGCAAAGCCCCCAGAGGCAGTCTTTGCATCTGCATTTACATATACCCTTGTACTGTCTCGTGTTACACGAAGATATTCCTCCTCAGGAGCTTTCGCAGACCCATAGCCGCCTATGGCAAATCCTCCCTTAACACCTTTATCTTCATCAGCTTTGTCAATATAGATCC
>CAZDOM010000091.1:0-12448 GCA_964507015.1 uncultured Rikenellaceae bacterium
CAATATCTTATCAGGGATATAATTACAGGATTGTTTATTATCCTTGAGAATCAGTACAGGATCGGAGATGTTGTTAATATTGATGGAACCAGCGGATCAGTAGAGGATATAACCCTGAGGCTGACCACATTACGCGATCTTAACGGAACGATACATCATATCCCGCATGGCGATATTAAGAGAGCGTCAAATCTTTCAAAGAAGTTTGCAAGAATAAATCTCGACATGGGTGTTGCATATGATACCGACCTTGAACATGTTATCAAGGTAATAAACCAGACCGGTAATGAACTGGCGGAGGATCCTCAGTATAAAGAGTTTATTCTTAAGCCTCCTCAGTTTCTACGTGTTAATGATTTTGCAGACTCAGCAATAATTCTAAAGATACTTGGTGATACCAAACCTCTTAAGCAGTGGGAGATAACAGGTGAATTAAGGAAACGCTTAAAGGTCGCATTCGATAAAGAGGGAATTGAAATCCCATTCCCGCAAAGAGTTATACATCAGGCAAAAGATTAAGTGACCAAATAATATGAACAGGTATAATTTTGGAGTAATAGGGAATTGTTCCTACCTGGCTTATATCGATACAAGTGCAAACATCAACTGGGTAAAATCAACCTCAATTCCTTATATCTACCAGGATGAGGTCATCAGGTCGGCGCTGGTACTGAAACCTCACCAGTATGAAGATACCGGCGCTGTCATTGCTTCCGGGTCTACAAGCCTGCCGGAGATAGACCAAAGACACAGGAACTGGGACTATCGTTACTGCTGGATGAAAGATACATATTATACACTTAATGCTTTAAACAACAGCTGTGAAAACATTTGACAAACTTGAATTCAAGAGGATTATAGTTGCGGCCTACAGGCTGCCATTTAAACTCTTAAGAAAGAAAGATGAATACTATACCATTCAGAATGCAGGAGGATTGGTTTCAGCAATACTCTCGCTTTCCGATAAAATGAGTTCAGATAAAAATACTTCTGCAAAGATTGTCTGGGTAGGTACCGGTGATCCTCAGCTTGGCAAAGTAAGTATTCGACCGGGAATTGAACTCTTTCCGGTAGAAATACCAAAAAAAATAAACGAAAAATATTACGGCGGTTTCTGCAATGACACTATCTGGCCATTGTTTCATTATTTCCCCACAAACACTGTATATGACAACAGTTATTATAATGCTTATGTAACTGCCAATAACCTGTTCTTTCAAAAGCTGCAAAATATAATTGAACCGGGAGATTTCTTATGGATCCACGATTATCAACTCTTTTTACTTCCTGAAATGATAAGAAAGTCCTTTCCTAAGCTTGATATCGGGTTTTTCCTCCATATTCCATTCCCATCATTCGAGATGTTTCGTTTGCTTCCACGAAAGTGGCGTGAAGAAATACTGAGGGGAATAACAGGTGCAGATGTAATAGGATTCCATATAAATGATTATACACAATATTTCCTTAAATCAGTAAAAAGAACTCTCGGTTATAAGATCGATCAGAACTACATTTCCATCAATAGCAGACTGAGCAAGGCTGATGCCTTTCCTATCGGAATAGATTTTACTAAATTCCATGAAGCATGTTTCTCCCCAAAGACTAACTTCCAAAAAGATAAAATCAAAAAGTACCTGGAAGACAGGAAGTTAATATTCTCTGTTGACAGGCTTGATTATTCTAAGGGTTTTCTCTTCAGGTTAAAGTCATACGAAAGGTTTCTTGAGAGATTTCCTGAATGGCATTTTAAAGTGACCTTTAATATGGTTGTGGTACCATCCAGAGATAATATCCGTGAATATCGTATTCTGAAAAAGGAAATTGAGTCTATGGTAGGTCGCATTAACGGTAAATACAGTACCCTCAATTGGCGGCCGCTAATATACCAGTATAAAACAATCCCTTTCAATGAGATGATAGCTATTTATAACCTTAGTGATGTTGGATTTATAACACCTCTCAGGGATGGGATGAACCTGGTGGCCAAGGAATATGTAGCATGCCAGACAAAAAAATGCGGCATGCTGGTCCTCAGCGAAATGACAGGGGCCTCTATTGAACTGAACGAAGCCATTATAATTAATCCAACCGATATTGAGGAGGCTGCCGAAGCTCTTAACAAAGCACTGACAATGCCGGAAGAAGAAAAAGAAAAAAGGATACGCAAAATGCAGAACAGGTTAAGAAGGTATGATGTATTTACATGGACTACCGATTTCTTCAATCAGGTCGATGAGGTAAAAAAAGAGAAGCAAAACCTTCAGGTGAAATACCTTGATAAAAATACCAGAAAATCAATAAAGACAAAATATCATGAATCCCAAAAACGACTCTTCCTGATCGATTATGACGGCACACTGACACCTATAGTTAAACTGCCTGAAATGGCTCTGCTGGGTCCGGAAACAGAAAAAATACTGAAAACCATTAAATCAGATTCACGGAATAAAATAGTGATTATAAGCGGCAGAACAAAAGAGTTTCTGGAAGAACAGTTTAAAAACCTTGACGTGACACTTGTTGCTGAACATGGTTTTCTGATCAAGTATCCCGGAAGCAACTGGAAACAAAATGAGGAAATAGACCTGTCATGGAAAGAGAAATTTCTTCCGCTTTTAGACGATTATGTCGACAGGTGCAGCGGTTCGATGATTGAAGATAAATTTGCATCCCTGGTATGGCACTACCGTAATGCTGATGAGGAGATCGCTTCACTGAGAATAAATGAACTCAGGGATACTCTTTCTGAAAACCTGAAAGGCGAATCAAAATTACAGGTTCTGGAAGGAGACAAAGTACTGGAAATTAAAAGTGTATTGTACGACAAGGGAACAATTGCTGCCAGAATCATTAACAGTGATAACTATGAATTTATTCTTGCACTAGGTGATGACAGTACCGATGAAGATCTTTTCAAGGCAATACCTGAATCGGGATTTTCAATAAAAATAGGATGTAAACCCACAAATGCCAGATTCAATCTCAGGGATCAATCACAGATTGTTGATATATTATCGCTTTTTATTAATCCCGATGAAGTATAACATTTTTCATTTCTTATTATATTTCCGCATTATTTCACCAAAGTGATAAAAGAATAAACTTCAGATTATAAATCAATTTTTAAAACTTGTCCCGTAATCTTTAGTATATATATATGGAATCAGAAACTTCTATAAAACGATTTGGTACAATACCTGTTTTCCTGACAGCTATTTCAACAATTCTTGGAGCTATCCTGTTTCTAAGATTTGGCTTTGCAGTCGGGACTCTCGGATTCTGGGGTACTATACTGATTATAGTTATAGGACATGCACTTACAATACCGACAGCTTTTGCCCTTTCAGAACTTGCTACAAATAAACGTGTGGAGGGGGGGGGTGAATACTTTATAATATCACGCTCATTCGGACTAAATATTGGTGCAACGATCGGGATAGCTTTGTACCTGTCACAGGCAATAAGTGTGGCATTCTATGTTATTGCCTTTACTGAGGCCTTTGAGTTTGTTTTTAATTATTTTTCAGGATCCCTTAATATCAATCTCCCACGCCAGGTCATCAGCATTCCTGTAATGCTCGGCCTTGGATTTATATTACTCCGGAAAGGAGCAAACATGGGAGTTAAAATGCTCTATATTGTTGTTACTATTCTGTTAATCTCATTACTTTGTTTTTTCCTCGGTAAAACTGAATTCGCAGCTGCCGCTCAGGGAAAGATACCTGAGGGTGATATCAGGAACATGAAGGATTTCTTTATGGTATTTGCTATAGTATTTCCTGCATTTACCGGAATGACAGCCGGCGTAGGTCTTTCGGGAGATCTAAAAAATCCGGCAAAATCAATTCCAAGAGGAACAATTATCGCCACTATTAGCGGATTTCTGATATATATTGCAATAATTTATAAACTTACCATTTCCGCCAGTGCCGAGGATATGCTGGCTAACCAGTTAATTATGGGGAAAATAGCTGTACTGGGGATTATAATAATTCCTTTTGGACTGGCTGCGTCAACTATATCATCGGCTATCGGTTCAGTAATGGTAGCACCACGAACACTTCAGGCTCTTGCCCATGATTCGTCTTTCCCTTCAGCAAGAATAAACAGATGGCTTGCTATGGGAAGAAAATCTGACAATGAACCTGTAAATGCAATGCTGATAACAGTAATTATTGCACTTGTTTTTGTTGCACTGGGGAGCGTTAATGCAGTTGCAGAAATTATTTCAATGTTCTTCCTGGTAACATACGGTTCGTTGTGTCTTATATCGTTCCTGAACCATTTTGGATCCTCTCCCTCCTACAGACCTTCATTCAGGTCTAAATGGTATCTTTCCCTTACCGGGTTCCTGATTGCATTATGGGTCATGTTTAAGATCAATGCTCCTTATGCTCTTGCTGCACTTGTTCTTATGACTCTTGTCTATTTATATATTAAGATGTACCACCGTGAAAGAGACGGACTTGAATCTTTATTTGCAAATGCTCTCTTTCAGATAAACAGGAATATACAGGTTTATCTCCAGAGATCAGAAAGTAAGAAAAAAGCAAAAGAATGGAGGCCAAGTGCTATATGCATATCGAAACACTCCTTTATGCGCGCAAGAGCATTTCAACTTCTGAACTGGATATCCTACAGGTATGGATTCGGTACATATCTTCACCGCATTGAAGGTTACTATTCAAGGGCAACCAGCCAACAGGCGGCTGAAGAATTGTCAAAACTGATCGAAACATATGATACAACAAATAATCATGTGTATGTCGATACATTGATCTCTCCGTCATATACCTCGGCACTTGCACAGGCAATCCAGGTACCGGGTATATCGGGCATGGAAAATAACATGGTGATTTTTGAGTATGACAAGGAAAATCCTGATAATCTGGGGGATATAATTGAAAATATAGGGCTTATTAAAGCAGGTAACTTTGATATATGTCTTCTTGCAACAAGCAGAAAGGAGATGATCTTTAAAAACGGTATACATGTCTGGATAAATAATGAGGAGCCAGAAAACTCCAGTTTGCTTATTCTAATGAGTTTCATCATATCAGGTCATCCTGACTGGAGAAAAGCAAACATAAAAGTCTTTGAAACATGCAAACCAGGACAATATAATGAGATCCGGATGAAACTAACCGAACTCGTAAAAACAGGCAGGCTACCCATTACAGAAAAAAATATTGAGATCATTACCGAAGAGTCTGACATGACTCTCAAAAGCCTGATAAATCAAAAATCATCCTCTGCAGCACTTATAATGACTGGTTTTAGCATCAAAGGACTAAAACACAGTTGGGAATCATTACTAAATGGTTACGATGAAACAGGCACTATGCTGCTCATAAATTCACATAGCCAGAAAGAAATAGTCTGATCGCCTTTTTATTCAATCGGACTACCTTCTGTTCTTCCCATCCATCTCAGAATCTTATCTGATCCGAAATGATCTTTAAAGATCCTGTAATAAAATAATTCTTCCTTTGTATTGATTATTATCCTGTCAGATATGTTCCGTTCAAGCCTGAAATCACTGTCAGTAATCATTTCTGAAGCATGCTTTGAAAGGAGATTCTCGACACCGGCACCCTCCCAGAATTTAGCTTTAGGTCTTTGAAGTATAGATTCAGGCAATAATCCTGACATTGCCCTCCTTAGGATCCATTTCTCCTGATTATTATATATTTTATATTTAACCGGTATAGTAAGTGCATACCTTACAACATCAGGATTTGCAAAAACTACATGTGCTCTGGTACCATGAGCGGATGCGCTTCGGTCAACTCTTTGAAGAGCAGTATTGTGCAAATTACCCGTTATTTTGATAAGTTCTGCATCAAGATGTGCTGAGGGTATTGATTTAAGGTAATCATAACCTGCAAACAACTCATCACCGCCCTCACCTGAAAAGACCTCGGATACATATTCTGACGCCAGTTTTGCGACCAGGTAGTTTGTTACACTCGATCTTACCAGTAGTGCATCAAATGATTCGAGATGATATATGACATCCGGTAAAATCCGGATCATATCTTCGACTGTTACTACTATTTCATGGTGATCTGATTTAATAAAGTCAGCTGTTTCCCTGGCAAATTTAAGGTCAGGAGCACCCTTTAATCCTGTAGCAAAAGTCTTTAATTTACTAACATGTCTTGCAGCAAGAGCACAGATAGTGCTTGAGTCGAGCCCTCCTGACAACCATGATCCAATAGCCTCGGAACTGATACAATCCGAAACTGCACGGTCGAGAAGATTACGTAATTGGAGAGCTATTTGATCCGGATTATCTTCCTGTGCATTGCCGGTTTCCAGTTTGAAATACGATTTGAAATTATTCCCGTCGAAAGAATGTCCGGGCGGTATTTCTGAAATATCTTCTGCTATTTCCTGTAAAGCTTTTACTTCTGATGCAAAACAAATATTACCGCTATCGTCCTTTCCAAGATAAAGCGGAGCAACCCCCAATTCATCACGATACATTTTGAAACTTCCATTTTCCGGTTTCACCAGTGCATAATGGCCTGATCCGTTATTGTCGGCAACGGTTCCTTCAGCCAAAAGCTTTTTAACGACATCATCTTCTGATTCATTCCATACTAGTCCAAGGGTTGTCCCTTCATTCTCAAAAACTGAAATACTTTCCATACCCCTGTGCCGGATAGTGCTTAGCATTCCTTCTACTTCAGCCTCAGCATTTTTTGAGGCTATTCCTGCAATTCCTGCCATAAATTCTTGTTTTTAGTTATTATTAATTCGTTATTCTATATAAAATATTTATTTCCATTGCCTGTAAATCAAATCATGAGATTCCGGATTATTTCCGGTAATCACATTTCCCCCACCTCAGGGTATGATCCATACTTAATCGACAGCGGAAACCGCTATCTGTGTGAACCTAATATGAAATTAATGATCAGTCAGGCTGATCATTTCGATGGTTCACCAATTGCAAGCAATCTCAGATCACGAACACTCATGCCTGCAAGATCTAAATTTTCCATGGTCCGTCCGTTTGACCAGTAGTCTGAGTTATTCATCTGTGCACCAAGATGAATAATCGCATCTATTGTAGGTGTTTCAACATTAAGCATTTTCCCGGTTGATGCTATCGGGACAAGACTATATGGAATATCTTCTTCCATATATCTTACTCTCAGGGATTTGGGAGCTAATATTCCCCTGTATCCAATATTTTTACGCATTGCTTCATAAAGAGTATTTCCTGTTGAGCTGTATGCCATATATAGCCATTGTCTGGCAGAAATAGCTCTTATACCAAGGGCTTCAGCTACTCTTACCCTTTCTTCGTCTATCTTTTCCAGCACTTTTGTGACTGAAGGAGTAGCACCTTCATGGTAGAACTGAAAGTCAATATCATGTTCAATCCATCCCGAATTAAGGATACACAGAGCCGGGTGAAATACACTTCCGATATTCTCGAAACTGGTTTTAAAAACATTATCACCCGGAACAAACTGAGGATAAAACTGACGTATTTTGGTTATAACATGAGGAATAAGATGTGCTCTTATCGAAGCTACCGGTATTGAATGCTTTATTCTGAAAATATGAACCTGCGAAGGACCGGTTGCACGCGAGGCATATATAAATGTCTGGGCCTCTGAAATTATTACATTAGCCTTGATATTCATTCTTGACAGAACCTGCTTAAATTCAATTGCCCCGTATGTTCTTCCCGGATGAAGAATAATTATCTGTCCATCAACAAGATGCTCAGCCATTTGTTCCGCCATCCACAGGTGTGCATTTGCGGGGGCAACAACCATTATAAGTTCAATCCCCTCTATGGCCTCCATCATAGATGTAGTTGCAAGATTTATTTTGCCAAATCCCTCAACTTCTCCTGTTACCTCTATGGTTCCGGATGATTTGACACCCCATAGTCTTTCCTCTCCCCTGTTGAAGAGGTTTACCCTGTGCCCCATGAGTGACAGATGACCAGCCATAGCAAGCCCGCCATGTCCTGCACCAAGTACTGCAATCTTTAGTTTGTTCTTTGTATTTGACTGCGGCATCTGTCAAAATTTTTTTGAAACCTCCGAATATACCACTTTTTTTTACAGTATGCCCACTATTTAAGCAGCTTTCTGATATTATAAAGCTTATTAAGAGCCTCAACAGGTGTCAGATTATCAATATCTATTTCGAGCAATTCATCCCTTATCTGCTTGAGCACAGGATCATCAAGCTGAAAGATACTCAACTGTAATCCTTCCCTGTGGTCTGCCAGGTCAGCAATAGGTTTTGTCAGTTCCTTTTTTTCGTGACTTTGTTCCAGTTCCCCGAGTATTTCATCAGCCCTGTTAACAACACTTCGGGGCATACCTGCCATTTTAGCCACATGAATACCAAAACTATGTGCACTCCCTCCTCTTTTCAGCTTTCGCAGGAAGATTACCTTGTTGTTCATCTCCTTAATAGAAACATTATAATTTTTTACCCGCGAGAATGAATTTTCCATTTCATTAAGCTCGTGATAATGAGTGGCAAACAGGGTTTTTGCCCTCATTTTATTTTCATGCAGGTATTCAACCATTGCCCATGCAATAGAAATGCCATCATATGTGCTTGTTCCCCTGCCTATTTCATCCAGCAATACCAGGCTTCTCTCCGAAAGGTTATTAAGGATACTGGCTGCCTCATTCATCTCTACCATAAATGTTGATTCTCCGAGGCTGATGTTATCAGAAGCACCAACTCTTGTAAATATCTTATCAACAACACCGATCTTTGCAGATTTTGCCGGTACAAAGGAACCCATCTGTGCCATCAATACTATCAGAGCTGTTTGCCTTAATAGTGCCGATTTCCCCGACATATTAGGCCCGGTCAGAATTATTATTTGCTGATCATCAGTATCTAAAAGAACATCATTCGGTACATAAGATTCTCCGGGGGGAAGTTGTTTCTCTATTACAGGATGCCTGCCGTCAATAATCTCTATTTTCCGTAAATCATCAAGAAGAGGTCTTGAATAACTATTTTCAAGTGCAATGATGGCAAACGACTGAAGACAGTCAAGTCTGCCAACCAGAGATGAGTTCAACTGAATAGGTGGTATATATTCGGTTATTGCCAGAACAATGTCGTTGAAAAGCTTTGTTTCAAGTGCAAGGATTTTCTCTTCCGCTCCGAGAATCTTGCTCTCATACTCCTTAAGTTCTTCTGTGATATAGCGTTCTGCACTAACAAGTGTCTGCTTCCTGATCCACTCGGATGGTACTTTATCTTTATGTGTATTTCTGACTTCAATGTAATATCCGAATACATTGTTATAGCTGACCTTTAATGAAGGAATCCCGGTACGCTTGCTTTCCCTTATCTGCAGTTCAGCAAGATAATCCTTACCACTGTAAAGGATTGTCCTTAATTCATCAAGTTCAGCAGAGACCCCCTTAGCAATGATATTTCCCTTGTTCATCTGAATGGGAGGATCATTATTCAGGTCATGTTCTATCTTGTCTGCCAGCGATTTACATGGATTAAACTGCTCTGCCAGTTTTGTAAGAGGCGAACATTTTGTTCCACTGCAAAGTGTTTTAAGGGGATCGATTGCTTTCAGGGCTTTTTTTAGATGAACAACCTCCCTGGGATTGATCCTGTTCACAGCAACCTTCGAGAGAAGCCTTTCCAGATCTCCTATATGTCTTATCAATCCTGATATCTCTTCCCTTAAATCATTATTTTCAACAAGGTGGTGGACTATATCAAGCCTTTCATTCACAGGTTGAATATCCTTCAGGGGAAGTGATATCCATCTCTTCAGAAGTCGACCACCCATTGGTGAGATCGTACGGTCCATAACATCAATAAGTGTTTTGGCTCCTTCGTATGGTGAATGGAATAATTCAAGGTTTCTAATCGTAAACTTGTCAAGCCACATATACCTCTCCCCTTCAATTCGCGCCAGACTGGTAATGTGTCCTAATTGCTCATGTTGTGTAAGGTCGAGATAATGAAGAATGGCTCCGGCAGCTATTATACCAAATGAAAGTGACTCAACACCAAATCCTTTAAGTGAGCTGGTTTCAAACTGCTTCAGCAGCCTGTCATTGGCTGCTTCCGGCGTAAAAATCCAGTCATCAAGCCTGAAAGTATAATACTTTGTACCGAAATTTTCTGTAAAGAGATCCCTTTTCTTCTTTTCATAAAGGACCTCCTTGGGTTGAAGGTTGTTTAACATTTGATCAATATATTCAAATGTTCCTTCTGATACCAGGAATTCTCCTGTAGATATATCAAGGAATGAAGCCCCGGCAACTCCTTTTTCAATATGCACTGCTGCAAGAAAATTATTCTCCTTATGATTAAGAACATTATCATTGAGAGAAAGACCGGGTGTTATAAGTTCTGTGATCCCTCTTTTGACGATCTTTTTAGCAAGTTTAGGATCTTCAAGCTGTTCACAAATTGCCACCCGCTGCCCTGCCCTTACTAGTTTTGGCAAATAAGTGTCGAGTGCATGATAAGGGAATCCGGCCAGTTCCACAAACGAAGCAGATCCATTTGCCCTTCTGGTTAGGGTTATACCAAGTATTTCGGATGCACGGATCGCGTCCTCTCCAAATGTCTCATAAAAATCACCAACCCGGAAAAGTAATATTGCATCAGGGTGCTTGGCTTTGATGCTGTAATACTGCTTCATCAGAGGAGTCTCAACATATTTATGTTTGTCTGACATGCGGGTTTTTTGCGGAGAAGACTATTATTTCATATAAAAAAACAAAGATACAATTTAATATAATTAACTCTGTGGGACTCTGTGCTCCTTTGTGTAACTCTGTGTAAGCTCTTCATCTTGTCTTCTTTCACTGAGAGCCACTGAGAAGACACAGAGCTCCACAGAGATAAAAGTCATATTTTTTATCACGGCATTTTTGTTAACTTGTACCAAAAGAAATTTAATATTTATTGGTCATATGAATAAAGTTTTGATACTTGGTGCAGGGCTTGTTGTTAAGCCGATGGTTGAATTCCTGCTTGAACGCGGATTCAGTTTAACGATCGCAACCACTACAAAAGAGAAGGCTGACAGAATGATCAAAGGACATCCTGGCGGATCTTCCCTGAAGTGGTCAACCGATGATACAGATAAGCTTGAAAGACTTGTAACTGAACATGATATTGCAGTATCCTTCCTACCTTACAGGTTTCATATACTGGTAGCAAAAACTTGTATCAAATGCAGGAAACCGCTCATAACAACATCTTATGTCCAGCCTGAAATGCTGGCCCTTGATGAGGAAGCAAAAAGTGCAGGTATAATACTACTGAATGAGATCGGGCTTGATCCCGGGATTGATCACATGACTGCAATGAAGATCATTGATCATATTCACGGCAACAATGGAAAAGTCGAGGAATTCTATTCCCTGTGTGGTGCCCTCCCTGCTCCTGAAGCAGCAGATAACCCTATGAAATATAAGTTTTCCTGGAGTCCGAAGGGTGTTGTTTTAGCAAGCAGGAATAACGCACTTTATCTGAAGAAAGGGGAAAAAATCTTTATCGAGCCGGTTGATCTTTTCAAAGATCCCTTCACATATAATTTCCCCGGAGCGGGTGAACTTGAGATATATCCCAACAGGGACTCCATAAACTATATTGATATTTATGGGATACCTGAAGCTGTTACAATGTACAGGGGAACATTCCGGTTCAAAGGCTGGTGTGAAACTCTTGATGTAATGAAAACCCTGAATATGATCGATGATACTCCCGGAGATTACAGCGGGATAAGCTATGCAGGATTCCTTGCCGGGAGAGCAGGCGTTTCAGTGAAAGAACTGAAAAAAGAGATAGCAGCAAAACTTGGAATAACCGGAAATGATATACCCATTAAATCTCTTGAATTTCTCGGCTTCTTCAGTGATGAACCTCTACCCTACTCCGAAACAACACCTTTTGATATTACGTCAGAAAGAATGATAAACCGGATGTCATTATCAGGTAACGAGAGGGATATGGTGGTATTGCAACATATTTTTCTTGCATCCTGGCCAGATGGCAGAAAGGAGGTTATCAAATCATCAATGCTGGATTTCGGATCACCTGCCACTAATACTGCCATTGCACGGACTGTTGCCCTTCCTGCATCTATTGTGGTTAAGATGATCCTTGAGAAGAAAATCAATCTTAAGGGTGTTTACAGGCCTGTGGTGTCTGAGATCTATAACCCAGTAATTGAAGAACTGAAAAAGCTTGGAATTGAAATGAAAGAGGAATTCGGATTACCGGAAAGCGAAATGATTAAATAACCCCCGTTCCGCCAAGACGGAACACACCCTGAAGGGAAAACCCCCGTCCGCTAAAGCGGACCGCCCCCTAAAGGGGGCTTAAAACCTAAATTACTAAATAACATATTACATGGGTTTATAGCCCCCCTTTAGGGGGGTTGGGGGGTCAGTGATGGACAAGAGGG
>CAZDOM010000092.1:0-12436 GCA_964507015.1 uncultured Rikenellaceae bacterium
TCTTCTCTTCGGTCATGTTGAAAAGCTGTCCGATAGATGATCCAAGTGCAGAACCAATTTGTATTATCGGTCCTTCCCTTCCGGCTGAACCTCCAGAACCGATGCAGATCGATGATGCCAGAGTCTTTATAACAGCTACCCTTGGCCTTATTCTTCCCCCATTTGTCACCATGGCATTTATTACTTCCGGGACACCATGTCCTTTGGCTTCCCTGGCAAAAAAATACACAATGGGTCCAACCAGTAATCCACCAATAGCCGGGATAATTATTATATAGTAGTGTCCCATGAATCCCAGAAGACTTTCACCCTTAACAAAAAAGAGATTATTTATCTGCATTATTAGCCAGCGGAAGAAAATTGCTCCGAAGGCTGTCCCGGTACCTACAAGGATTGAAAATACAAGAAAATAACTGGCATCTGAAGTTCTCAGAAAATAGATCAATTCCCTGATCCGCAGCCTGAGATTTATACCTGTCAGCTTTTTAAATTTGAACCATTTCATTTTTTCAAATCACTTTTCTTTGCATGATAATATATTCAATTTTTAGAATCTGAATATATTATCCGAACGGTTTAATACACAGAATATGCAATGAACCATTAAGGCCAAACCGGTAAATGACCTCTAAAGATAAAGGAAACTATGAGAAGTCAATAATTTTTAATGACTACTGAGAATGACAGTCTGGCTGTTATTAATTCAATACGGGGAGTTTTTTACGTATTGTAGATACATTTTTTATTCTTAATTCTCAGATAAATTGTAAATTGGAACTGATAAAGAAATTTTGTACTCCTTAATCAGAGTTATTAGTAAAACTGAAATTATCATCAGAAAAAATTATGAAAAAATCTTTCGTTATTCTCAGTCTTGGTTTAATACAGATATTTACTTTAAATGTCTGGTCTGCCATACCGGAATACCGACAGCATTTGCTGATGGATAATAACTGGAAGTTTATACAGTCCGATGTAAATAATGCGGAAAAGCAGAATTTTAATGATGCGGATTGGAGAACTATTAATATTCCGCATGACTGGAGTATAGAAGGAGAATTTAAGGAAGATGCAATCACAAGAGGAGCCGGCGGTTATCTCCCCACAGGTATCGGCTGGTACCATAAACACTTTAATTTGTCTTTAGTTGACAAAGACCAGCAATTCTGGATTGAATTTGACGGTGTATATATGAACAGCGATGTATGGTTAAACGGACATCATCTGGGGAAACATCCGTATGGCTATACAAGTTTTTATTACGATCTGACACCATTCATTAAAAAAGGGGAAAACATAATAGCTGTGAGGGTTGATAATTCCCTTCAGCCAAACAGCCGCTGGTATTCGGGCTCAGGCATATACCGCCATGTCTGGTTGAATATTGCAGGCCCGGTTCATATAGCCCAGTGGGGAACTTATATTACTACACCCGAGGTAGACTCATCATCTGCAAAGATTTCGGTCCGAACTTCAATTGAGAACCATCTGAAGGTCACTAAGAATCTGGTTTTAAGGTCTGTAGTAATAAATGGATCAGGTAAAGAGGTTGCAGTTGCTGAAACATCTGTGACACTCACACCAACGGGAAAAACAGATGTAGAACAATCTCTTAAAGTCGACTCTCCCGAATTGTGGTCAATTGAAACACCTTCTATATACACCTTGCAATCTTATGTGGTGGAAGGAACTAAATTAATTGACAGCTACATTTCAACTTTTGGTATCCGGAAGATTGAATATGATACTGATAAAGGCTTTTTTCTTAATGGTAAACATGTAAAGATGAATGGTGTATGTCTGCATCACGATGCAGGTTGTCTCGGTGCTGCAGTTCCGGAACAGGCATGGATAAGGCGGCTGCAACTGCTCAAAGATATGGGTTGCAATGCCATCCGGACATCACATAATCCTCCTGCACCGGAATTTCTTGACCTGTGTGATAAAATGGGATTCCTTGTTATGGATGAGATCTTCGATGAATGGATAATTAAAAAAGGACAGGTGGACTTCAGCTATCATTTATATTTTGAGGAATGGTGGAAATCAGATTTGCTTTCAATGATCCGGCGCGACCGTAATCATCCATCCGTTGTGATATGGAGTGCCGGAAATGAAGTCATTGAACAGGTATCCGAAACCGGCAGCGAAGTACTGCAAAAACTGGTTGAAGTCTTCCATAAGGAGGATCCGACCCGGCCGGTAACTCAGGCGAACGACAGAATTGCCGCCGGCGACGGCCCCGCAAAACTTCCTTTCCTTGAATTGCAGGATATCGTTGGCTATAATTATGTTGACAGATGGAATGAACGCAGAGAATTATATTATAGTGTAGACAGACATAATCATGCGGATTGGAAAATGATAGGAACAGAAAATATTTCTGTAGGTGGCATCAGAGGGCAATATTCAATAGAACGAGACCTGCCAGAAAGAGGGCCGGGCCGTTCAAGAGATTACAGGATAGGCATGATCCAGGCTGAGCAATTATGGAAATTTACTCTGGTAAATGATTATGTCATAGGCGATTTTATGTGGACAGGGATTGACTATCTTGGGGAAGCCTGGTGGCCGGGTAAGAATTCAAGTTCCGGTGTTATTGATCTTTGTGGCTTTCCCAAAGACGGGTATTACTTTTATAAAAGCCAATGGACAAGTGAGCCTATGGTTCATCTTTTCCCTCATTGGAATTGGGAAGGTCATGAAGGCAGTGTTATTTCTGTAATTGCATATACCAATTGTGACACTGTTGAGCTTTTCCTGAATGGTAAGTCATTTGGTAAAAAATCGTATGTCTTTCCCCAGCAAGGTCACACTAAAGCATGGAATACATATACCCGTCCATATATTGCACCTACTACGTCCGATCTGCATTTAATATGGGATGTGCCTTATGAACCAGGCACCCTGAAAGCAGTGGGCAAAAAAAATGGGAAAATTGTGACAGAAGAGGTGCATACAACAGCCAGACCTGTAGCTATACGTTTATCAGCAGATAAAATGGAACTTAATGCAGATGCCTGGGATATTGTCAATGTTAAAGTAGAAATTATTGACGAAAACGGATTGAAGGTTCCCGATGCAAATAACCTTGTTGAATTTAAGGTTGAGGGAGAGGGGATCCTGGTTGGCACGGATAACGGCAATCCCCAGGACAAAACACCGATGAAAAACAAACAGCGGAACACCTTTAACGGACTGGCACTTGCAGTAATCCAGTCAACTGAAAAAAGCGGGAATATACGTATTACTGCCTCCTCATCTGATCTGAAAGATGCTGTTCTGCAAGTTATTTCAACCAGGGCAAGCAAATAAATTGTATGAAGGAATACTCTAATGGAAATAATTAAAATAATGAAAAAGAAAACAATAATGCGGATGATAGCCATGGGATGTGCAGCAGTTTTGTTGTTGTTTGGCTTAGCCCATTGCCAGTCCGATGAGAGAATAATGCCAACGATTGTAGAAAAAGATGGTCGTCATGCCCTTATGGTAGATGGACAGCCATTCCTGATGCTGGGAGGCCAGGCACATAACTCCAGCTCCTGGCCGGGAATGATGCCGGCAGTATGGTCAGCGATTAAAGCGCTGCACGCTAACACCCTTGAAACTCCGATTTACTGGGAACAGATTGAGGCGCAGCCCGGGAAATATAACTTTTCGCTTGTAGACACACTTCTTACACAAGCACGCGAGAATAAGGTGCATCTTGTTATTCTTTGGTTTGGCACCTGGAAAAACGGAAGCAATCACTATATGCCCGAATGGATGAAGCGTGATGCCGTGAAATATCCCAACATTACCGGCCGTAATGGTCAGCCGGTTGATTCGCCTTCGCCGCACACACAGGCTGCCATGGAAGCCGATGCAAAAGCTTTTTCAGCCGTGATGAGGTATTTGAAAAGGGCCGATCCTCAGCACACAGTACTGATGGTACAGGTTGAAAACGAACCGGGATCCTGGGGGAGTGTGCGTGATTATTCTCCTGAAGCCCGGAAACTTTTTGAAGGATCTGTGCCGGAGGAACTTCTTAAACCTGAGATCCTCAAGGCGCTGAACAAGCCGGTCGTTGCCAGTGGAACCTGGGAAGAGGTTTTCGGAGCCGATGCCGACGAATATTTCCATGCCTGGTCAGTCGCCCGGTATATCGGGTACATTGCAGAAGCAGGCAAATCAGTAAATCAATTGCCATTATACGTGAATGCTGCGTTGCGCGATCCTATAAGTAATCCCAGTGCATCAACTTATGAAAGCGGGGGACCGACAGACAATGTGATCCCGATCTGGAAAGCAACGGCTCCTGCAATAGACTTGCTGGCTCCTGACATCTATATGTCAGAAAGTGAACGGGTACTGAAGGTGATTGAATTGTATTCACGTCCCGATAACACCTTGTTTGTTCCTGAAATTGGTTCAGGAGAGGTATACACGCGATATTTTTATGCCGTCCTTGCCCAGGGAGGAATTGGTTTCTCGCCGTTTGGCATAGACGATAATGGTCGGGGTGAAACAGAGGAAGAGACCGCTGCACGGCTGGCCCCTCTGGCACGGGAATACGCTATGGCTGGTCCTATGATGAGGGAACTGGCAAAATGGTCTTTCGAAGGGAAAATAAAAGCTGTTGTGGAAAGAGAGGACCACGCCGAACAAACCATCGATCTTGGAGCCTGGCAAGCTATTGTGTCGTTCAGCGCTGCAGGCGGACGCAGAGCGCAAACCAATATCCTTCCGGTCGGTAAGGCGATGATTGTGCAACTGGGTGAGAATGAGTTTATCCTGACTGGCACATTCTGCCGGTTTACTTTCCGTCCTGTTGGTGCCAATGCAGGAAAAGCCTGGCAATACCTGAAAGTTGAAGAGGGATGGTATGAGAATGGAAAATTCAAGATCCTGCGCATCCGCAATGGTGATGAGACTGATTGGGGTGGACCATACATAGGTGCAGTACCTGCCGTTTTGCATACCACACTGATCACCCGGTGATCTGCCGGCCAGGCGATGTCAGAAGTATGTGATGAAAGTAACAGAGAGGATATTATAATTCCTTCAGCGACAGTTGTAGTTGTTAATTAATATTGACTTTTCTAACTTTCTTTTCGATCTTTTTCCTGATTGACTTATAAGATGGGGGCGGCCCGACTCTTACCTCTTTGCCATCTATAAAGAGTGCTTCATGGATGCCCCATTCCTTAATGATCTCCCTGTCATTCGTATCATAAGTAACAATATCGATTTTTCCGGGAAAATCTTCTGCAGCCCTTAATGCCCGTTCGCATGCAATATTATATGTCTGGCACCATCCGTTCCGGAACATTGTTACATTGACTTTCCCTTCGCCTTTGGCCGGCCGCATTTTATGCTTGATAAACTTTGGTGGTTTTGCTTTTTCGTTGAATGGTTTCCACAGCAATCGCATAATTCCGGTTTTATCGACAATCTTGTATCCATGCTTTTTAAACCATGATGCACGCATGAATACAGGTATTACAAGACCCCATGCTACAAGTCCGTTTGCACCAAGTTGTTGTACATCTTCCTCAGCAGCTTTCAGAAGGGCTTTCCCCATTCCTCTTTTCCGGAAATCACCGCGTCCCTGTTTATGGCCATGAACCCAGATACATAATACAACATAAAGGTCCTCTCCTTCAAACATAGAATACTCTATAGGGATATAATGTATCATACCGGCTATCGTTCCGTTATCATCCTGTACGAATTTAACTTTGAGGCCTTTATCCTTATTCAGGTTGTACCAATGCTGTTTGTAATCACCTGCCTCTTTCATGTCTTCCGACCACTCCTCGAGGCAGCAAAAATAAAGATGTTCAGTTTCGGGAGTAATGTCAATAACTTTCATGGTATTCATTTTATGAGAATACCAAAGTTATATTTTGTCAGGGTTAATGGCAATTTTATTTTCAGATAGTAAAAACACCTGGCTTTCATCTGTGTAACTCCGTGCTTTAAAATTAAATTTTTATATTTATTAAAATTAAATTATTGACATGAAATCAAATACACTAATAACCATGCTTTTTAAAGCTGTTGGGTTGCTATTATTGTTAATCGTATTCACTTATGATAGCTGTACCAGATCATCAAAAAGAGCCGGAGAAGAATTCGATGTAGTAATTCTCAACGGGAGGGTGATTAATCTTGAAACAAACCTTGATGCTATAAGAAATATTGGGATCAGGGAAGGCACGATTCAGACGATTACCACAAAAGAGATTACTGGCAAGACACTGATTAATGCTGAAGGATTAGTTGTGGCACCCGGATTCATCGATATCCACCAACATGGGCAGGATACGGAGAACTACAGGTATAAAGTAATGGATGGAGTAACAACGGCGCTGGAGCTGGAGATGGGGACATCAGATATTGATAAATGGTACAGTGAAAGGGAGAGTAAAGCAATTATAAATCATGGTGTAAGCATTGGTCATGTTCCTTTACGTATTGAGCTGATGAATGATCCCGGAGGTTTTGCACCGGTTGCCGATGCAGCATATAAAGCAGCTTCGGATGAGGAGATTGAGGAGTTAAAGAAAGGGATTGAGAAGGGACTTGAACGGGGAGCCATCGGTGTCGGATTTGGATTAATGTATACTCCTGCAGCATCACACTGGGAGATCCTTGAAATGTTCAGGTCAGCAGCTAAATATAATGCTCCCTGTTATGTCCATATCCGTTATGCCGGTTTGTCAGAGCCCAACAGCTGTATTGCAGCACTCGAGGAAGTGATATCAGCAACGGCAGTTTCAGGAGCCCCGCTTCATGTGGTACATGTAACCAGCATGGGATTCAAACTTACCCCGCAGATGCTTCAGATGATTGCTGAGGCAAGATCTCATGGACTGGATGTTTCTGTTGAGTGCTATCCATATACAGCCACACAGACCACTATTGAATCAGCTGTTTATGATGGCGACTGGAGAGGCTCCTGGGGAATTGATTATGGTGACCTGCAGTGGATCGAAACAGGAGAAAGACTGACAGAAGAGAACTTTGCAAAATACAGAAAGACAGGAGGGATGGTCATTGCACATTCTATTCCTGAAGAGATAGTCAGATCTACGATCGCCGACCCGATGGTTATCATTGCCAGTGATGGAACACTGGCAGAAGGAAAGGGACATCCCAGAGGAGTTGGTTCATTTGCAAGATTATTAGGCAAATATGTCAGGGAAGAGAAGATAATATCTCTTACAGAGGGACTCAGAAAAATAACGATAATGCCTGCACAGAGGCTTGAGACAATTGCCCCGGCATTTAAAAACAAGGGTCGTATAAGTGTTGGTGCCGATGCCGACATCACGATTTTTGATCCTGACCAGATCATTGACCAGGCTACTTATGAAGAGCCAGCCAGGGATTCAAAGGGGATTCATTATGTGCTAGTAAATGGGGTTGTTGTGGTTGATGAAGGCACTCTGGTTGAAAATCTGTTTCCGGGAAAAGGAGTGAGGGGGGTGGTCAGGGACTAAGAAGGCTGCATGTTGCATGTTACAAGTTGCAGGTTAAAACAACATGCAACCTGCATCCTGCAACAATATTTTTTCTCCCCTTCACCTCTTCTCCCATTCTCCCCTTTCACCCCTTCCCGCCCTCCCGCCATCTCCCCCTCCTTCTTCTTCGTCCCAACAATCTCTCCATTAATCAAATAAGTTCAATTATTCTTGATTCGTGCCATATTTTATGGTAAATTGTTTCGATATTTCCTTATACCTGATTAGAATGAAAGGACATCTTCATAAAACACAGGTCTTAATATTGTTTCTTTTTTTGGTAACCTTTAATCTGTTTTCCCAAACCTTTAACGAACAGACAGGAAGCACTTTCCCTGAAGTATATGAGGGTTCAGTTGACTGGGGTGATTACGATAATGATGGAAACCTAGATATACTCATTTGTGGCAGTCTTTACTTCTCAAAAATCGCCTGGATATATAGAAATAATGGGGACAGTACCTTTACATATCAAACAGATATTTCATTAACCGGATTATATGGTGGTACTGCTAAATGGGGTGATTATGATAATGATGATGATCTTGATATCTTAATAACAGGAAGAACATCGAATTCCAGTGAATACTTTGTGAAGATATACAAAAATGAAGGAAGTAATAATTTTATTGAACAAACTGATATATCAATCCCTGGTTTAGGAGCTGGATCAGGTAGCTGGGGCGATTATGACAATGATGGTGATCTCGACATTCTTATTACTGGAGTTTATGGAACAACCCACTTACGCCATGCTGTATCACGAATATATAAGAATACTGATAATAAAACTTTTGTGGAACAAACTGGCATTGAATTAATTGGTGTGGAAAATGGCTCAGTTGATTGGGGTGATTATGATATCGATGGTGACTTAGATATAATTATATGTGGGAATAGTTCCGAAGGTAAAATAAGTAAACTCTATAAAAATAATGGAAATAATACTTATTCTGAACATGATGGAATTCTGCTGCCTGGAGTAGATAAAGGGTCTGTTGCCTGGGGTGATTATGATAATGATGGAGATCTGGATATTCTTTTAGCAGGATCAGATTCAACAAATAATCCCATTGTCAGAGTTTATAAAAATGAAAATGTTGAATTCACAGAGTATTCCAGTATTGTTTTACCAGGTGTTTACAGGTGTTCATCATCATGGGCCGATTATGACAATGACGGCGATCTGGACATACTGCTTTCAGGCGACACTGAAACAGAAAAGATCACAAAGATCTATAAAAATAGTGGGAATGATACCTTTGATGAACAGCCGCAGATATCCTTATTAGCAATAAGTTATAGTAAAATTTCCTGGGGTGATTATGATAATGACGGTGATTTAGATATCCTGCTTAACGGATTTGATTCAGACTATAATAGAATTACAAAGATTTATAGAAATGAATGTACTATACCAAATACATTACCGACTTCTCCCGGGAATATCCAGTCTTCAGTATATGGGAACACTGTTAATTTTTTCTGGGATAAGTCGGTTGATAATGAAACGCCACAATCAGGGATGAGTTATAATTTACAGATAGATACCGTTTCTGGTGGCTCTGGAATTAAGTCACCAATGGCAGATATAACAACAGGCTTACGAAGAATAGTTGAATCAGGAAGAATAAAGAATAACTTCTGGACAATACGGAATCTCCCACCAGGAACATATTATTGGTCCGTTCAGGCAATTGACAATAACTACGCCGGCTCTGCTTTTTCTGATGAAGGTAGTTTCACTATTAACTTTTCAAATTCAATATCCCCGTCAGATGAACAAATACTATTGCCAGGCGAAAATGGAAATCCTTTAACCGTCACTGAAACCTTCGCTCCTGACAATCGACAATGGAAATATTCAAATAACCCAGGAGGACCGTATGCTATTGATTTAGAAGAATCTGTTGATTTATCCTTTACTCCTAATTTTACAGAATGTGGTACCTATTATATTGCTTGCGTCTCTGAATGGGACGGTAATTATTTTGTCAGTAATGAAGTTAAAATTAGTGTTCCAAGATTCACTGAATTAACTGGAAGTCCAATAAACGGAATAATAGATGGAGATGTTGCCTGGGGGGATTATAATAATGATAATTATCTGGATTTTATAATCACGGGCTTTTCATTTCCAGGTCGATTTTCTGGTATTTATAAGAATAACGGAGATAATTCTTTCACCTTTCAATCTGATATCACACTGATAGACCTTACTAATAGTACTGTTGATTGGGGTGATTACGATAATGACGGAGACCTGGATATATTAATATCAGGATATATAAATACAGGGGAGAAGGCAGCTTACACAAGGGTATTTCAAAATAACGGGCTTAATACTTTCATATGGCAATCCCAAATCTCACTAACTGGGTTATATAATGGTGATGCACTGTGGGGTGATTTCAACAATGATGGAGATCTGGATATTCTTATTACTGGACAAACATATGGCAACATGGAGATCATTACAAAACTCTACTGGAATGACAATCTTGAATTTAAAGAAGCTGGTATAAATTTACAAGGAGGTCAGAATCTTGCCGTAGCGGATTATAATAATGATGACTACCTGGATATACTGATATCAGGCAGTGACATTAATGGTATCCAAAATGTCTTATTATACAGTAATAATGGTAATGGTTATTTCACAGAGCAATCCGACATAAATATTACAGGAGTTGAAAATGGATCTATTGCCTGGGGAGATTATAATAGCGATGGGTCCCTGGATATCCTTTTAACTGGCAAAAACAATACAGAGGGTTATATTTCAAGAGTTTATAAAAATGACGGCAATTATCAATTTATTGAGCAGAGCAGTATACCCTTAACTGGATTAGAACTAAGCTACGCTTCATGGGCTGACATTGATAATGACGGTGACCTTGACATAGCTTTATCCGGGAGGAAGGATCTTGAAGGAAACATTACTAAAATATACAGAAATAATTCAAATGGCACATTCACTGAATATTATGAAGAGAGCATTCCCAAAGGATCGAACGGTTCAATAGCTTGGTGTGACTATGATAATGACAGTGATCTTGATATGTTAATTACTGGCGAAGATGAATACGGTGATAAATTTACTAAAATACTTACAAATAACACTCAGACTAATAATTTAAAACCGTCTGCACCTATAAGCCTGAATCAGGATGTAACCTATAACAGTGTTAGATTATACTGGGACGATGCTAGTGATATTGAAACACCTCAGGAAGGACTTTCCTATAATGTTTGTGTAGGTACATCTCCAGGAGCATTTGATATAGTATCCCCAATGTCAGATATAACAACCGGTGCTAAACTTATACCAGGTATGGGGAACTCATATTTAAATAATGAATTTTACCTTAAAGATCTTGATGTTGGTGACTATTACTGGAGGATTCAAACTATTGATAATGGATTTCTGGCTTCTGATTTTTCAGAAGAAAAATCATTTATTATTGAACCTCCGTTTAGTACAGATTTTTCTTTTGGTCTTGGCTATCACAAACCCTCATGGGGAGATTATGATGATGATGGTGATCTTGACTTGCTTTTTACGGGATTTAATTCCTATCAATCTGCTGTTTTTCAGAATGACGAAGATAATACCTTTACGGAACAAACATCTTTCCCCTTAATCAATGTAAGATATGGATCATCAGCCTGGGGTGATTACGATAATGATGGTTATCTGGATATAATCCTATCAGGAAAGAATAGTGATCCAGAAATCGGGACCATAACAAGAATCTATAGAAACAATGGTAATAATGATTTTACAGAGAAAAATGAAATATCCTTACCTGCTGTCGAAAAAAGTTCGGTATCTTGGGGAGATCTGGACAATGACGGAGACCTTGATATACTTCTTACGGGTTACAATAGTGAAGAGGGTCAGATATCAAAAGTTTACACGAATGAGGGTAATAATCAGTTTTCTGAACCAGGAGGAATTACTATTACAGGCTTAGAACAAAGTTCATCTGAATTGGGCGACTATGATAATGATGGAGATCTGGATATTCTTCTTACAGGTACAACAAATGGGCTGGCATCTGGTGCTGTATCACTAATATATCAGAATAACGGAAATCTTGTACTTTCAGAACAAACTGATATTAACCTGGAAGACGTATCAGCCGGATCTGCTTCATGGGGCGATTTTGATAATGATGGCGACCTGGATATTCTTCTATCAGGAAGAGATGCAAATTCTGACCCTGTATTAAATATATATCAAAATGAGGGAAATAATGTATTCACTGAAATAGTGACGGATATTCGTAAGATCAAAGAAGGATCAGCCGTATGGGGTGATTTAAACAATGATGGATACTTGGATATAATAATATCAGGTATAAGTAATATCAATATTACCAAAGTATACATTAATATTAATGGCACATTTTCAGAAATCTATTCCATCAATAGCAGTAACTGCATTTCATGGGGTGATTATGATAATGACGGGGATCTGGATCTAATAGCTACAGAAATTAGTGATGGGCAGGGTAATACTCGGACCTTAAGAAACAATACAAATTATCCAAACCTTCCTCCCTCAGCACCCGGGAATTTACAGGATGAAATGTCAGGGTTTGATATTATATTGAAATGGGATAAGGCAATCGATACTGATTGTCCTGATGGGAGCCTTTATTATAATGTTCGAATTGGAACAAAGCCTGATTCCACTGATATAATTGCCCCAATGTCAAACCTGGAAAATGGATATAGATTTATTCCTGATAAAGGAAATGCCGGGTGTGATACTTTCATGATTGTAAAAAACCTGCTTCCTAATGTTCAATACTATTGGTCAGTACAGGCCATTGACAAAAGTTATACAGGAGGTTCTTGGTCGGATGAAGAATCCTTTATAATATCTGTTATTAATGCTGGTTTTTCATATAATACAG
>CAZDOM010000093.1:0-12106 GCA_964507015.1 uncultured Rikenellaceae bacterium
GTCTCCTTAAGAGGTTCGGTAAAGGAAACCTTCATGTACTTTGCCAGAGGGGTTTTTGCCACATAACGCATTAATCCCATTTTCAGAGTATTAACCTCTTTTTCTCTCTTCCCTTCAGCTGTCTCGTCAGGAGCAGTTACAAATGACAAGGTATCACGCATACCTTTATATTCCCCCTGTCCGATAATAAAATAGGAATACTCTTTTCCCCCTGAACCTGTATTCTGGCTGGTAGAAATAATATAAACTCCCGCATCTTTAATGTCCCTTACATAGTTTACATATTGGATCTCTTTCCTTATGAAATCCGACGATTCCATAAAAACATTCAGAGCATCTTTGCGTAATGTATCTGTTTGCAAATCTGTCTCCTGTGAAAATAATGGCAGTGCAAGAAAAATACTTGCAAGAATAAGAATAATTCTTTTCATGGCATGGTAGTTAGGGATTAGTAATCTTAAAACGCAGACGAAGATAAATAAATCAGCTAATAACAGGTTTGCAGAGAGGCTATTTAACAAATCATTAACTATAATAAGAAAAAATCCGGCGCTTTAACACGCCGGATCCTGAAGAAAACTATAGGAATGAAAAACCAGGAAGAATATACTGGTTGCTGGTTGCTCCGCCTTCGTTAAAACTTCGGCGGACGAAGTGGTTACTTGTTGCTTGTTGCTTGTTGTTTCAGTAACCAACAACATTTAATAACTATTAATCGGCAGATTCAATATAATCAAGGCCATCTTCTGTCATTATCCAGAATCTGTTTTTAGGATCTTTCACATAATCATAATCATAATATGAATGACACATTTTTTCTGTTGTTTTATCCATGCTGACGATGGTTCCTTCAGGGATAAACACATTTACTTCAACCTCATCAAAGGACCATTTGGAATCAGGAGGGATCATAAAGAATTCATCAAAATACAGGGTATCGCCCGCTATTTTAAAATCATAATTTAGTCTGCTTGCATTGCTTTCTGCATCAAGTCTGCTGGTCCCCGACGATTCTCTTTCAATTTCAATACGGATTGAATTATTATCGGCAGGATTAATATCAAGCCGTGATCTGATATAGACAAGGTCGTTTTCATCATCAATATAGATCCTGTAGTAATTATCCGTAACGGAAATCTCTTTGTCAGCATGCATATCTGATATCTTTTTACCTGTCATGATATAAAGGGTATCGGGTGTAGGACCAAAATATTCAAGGGATGTGGTTTTTCCCCTTTCAGCATAGCTGACTCCTTCATTAAAGGAGATGATAGCCAGTGATGCCACACAGAGTACCCAGACTATAAGTCCGATAAGCCAGATATATCCATCACGTACCTTGAACCAGAAGATAAGTCTGATACCACCATATACCATAGCCAAAAGAGGTATTGCAACTATTAAAACGATAAGTGCAGTCATCAGTGGAACCATAGCAGGAGTAACAATATAGTTCAGAAAATCAGGCAGATAGGCAAGGTTGAATTCTCCGGCATCTATTGAAAAGGAGCCTGGATATTTAAAAACGAAAATGATTATAAATGAAAACAGGGTGGTAAAACCTGCAAGTACAGAAGTTACACCTATAATAATCAGAAAAATGCGTACAATTATAAACAGTACTTTACCGATCGCTCTGAATACCTGATTGAATGCACTTCCAACCTTTGAGGAATAAGGATATTCGGAAGTTTTACCTTGTATATTTGCACCTGATCTATAGAAGTTGCTGCCGTACATCTCCCTTTTCTGCGAGTCTGAATTTGCTGATGGGAGTGCTATCCAAAGGGCCAGGTAAACAAACAGTCCTATTAAAAAAACTGGAGTAAATATGATAAAGATAAGTCTGAACCATACCGGGTCAGTGTTCAGATAGGCTCCTATACCACTGCATACCCCACCAATAATCCTGTCATCGGGATTACGGTACATTCTTTTCTCACTCTGGCTGGTATGATAACCGCTCGCGGTTTCTTCATATTGGTCAAAGGCATCAGGTGTTCCGATGATAGAGATCATCGTCTCAACATTCTCTTTAGTTATTATTCCCGCCAGGTCCTTCTGTGACTGGAATATCTCAGCAATCCGGGATTCAATATCCTCAATTGTTTCATTTCCGCCGGGAACATTCCGGAGCTTATTATCAATAGATTGCAGGTAATCGCGAAGCATCCTGTATGCTTCCTCTTCAATCTGAAATAATACTCCGCCAAGATTTATTTTAATTGTCTTTTCCATCTTTCTGAATTTTTAGGTGGTTTTAGATTTTTTCCCTGAACGGATAAGATTGACTGATTTTACCAGTTCATCCCAGGATTTGTCAAGATCATCAAGATATTCCCTGCCTTCTTGTGTGAGCTCATAGTATTTGCGCGGAGGTCCCTGCTGGGATTCTTCCCACCGGTAACTTAACAGAGCGGCATTTTTCTGCCTTGTAAGAAGAGGATAAAGGGTTCCCTCAACTACAATTACCCTGGCCTCTTTAAGTTCCCTGATGATATCGCTTGCATAACAGGAATTCCTTGATAATACTGACAGAATACAGTATTCCAGGATTCCCTTGCGCATCTGTGCTTTTGTGTTTTCCAGATCCATAATAATTATTTTTAGATTATTAAATTCATTAACAGCCTTCCTGGTCTGTATCTTTATAGCTTCATTTTTTTTGTTACTGTATCAAATTCCTTTTTTACCGATTCCTTGATATTGTGAATATTAACGGGATCACCTTTCATTTCAATTTTCTGGGAGGTTGTTTTTGCTTCAGGTAAAACGATATAGAGAATAAGGTAAATGAGGATTCCCAGGCCTCCCATCATGGCAAGGATCAGAAAGATCACCCTGACAATCCAGGGTTCGATATTCCAGTATGCACCCATACCCGAACAGACACCACCAATGATGCGACGATCGGGATCCCGGTACATCCTGTTATAACCAGGTGAGGAGAATTTATCACCAGCAGTTCTCTTTTCATTATCAGAAATATCTTCCGGCGTACCCATTACCGATATAGCCTGTTGTACATCAGCAATTGTTATTACCTGTTTATATGATGTGAGCTTTACTTTAAAAAGCTCTGCCATCCTGCTCTCAATGTCAGAGAGTATCTCCGAAGCACTATCCTCTTCAGCAAAGTGAAGTTCAAGGTTCTTCAGGTACCTCTTTAATTCGGCAAAGGCATCTTCGTCTATATTGAATGAATAGCCCCCGAGATTAATGCTTATTGTTAACTTCATAGTTCTTTTATTTTTATACTACTATATTGAACATACAACATAACAATACAAAGATATATAAAAATAATAATACCATGCAATACATAGTAGTAAAAAAATTAAAGTATTTTTAATAAAATTTTATAAGTGTCAGATAATAAGGAAAATAGAAATTGATATTTTTTTGACCCTTCTCCCTCATCAATGACCCCCCAACCCCCCTTTCCCATCAATGACCCCCCAACCCCCCTAAAGGGGGGCTATAAACCCATGTAGTATGTTACTTAGAAATTTGGTTTTAAGTCCCCTTTAGGGGGCGAGTCACGCTTCAGCGTGACCGGGGGTCTTTTCCCTTCAGGGGGCAGGACTGCCTTAGGCGGGACGGGGGTATTTTCCCTTTAGGGGGCGTTCCGCGCAGCGGAAGGGGGTTTTTCCTCCTTGGGTGTGGTACTGCTGAAGCGGACCGGCGATTTGATATATTATAGAAATAAGCAGAATAATTCAAGAATCCCTATATTTATGCTGGCAAATTTATAGTTATGAAGAAATATAAATGGGGTATTCTTGCTCCCGGCAAGATGTCTGGAAAATTCACAAAAGGGATTGAACTTCTGGGGAATGCTGAATTATATGCTGTTGGCTCCCGTGACCTGAGCAGGGCAGCCTCTTTTGCTTCAGAATATGGTTTTAAGAAATATTATGGGAGTTATGAAGGACTGGCCTCTGACCCTGATGTTGAGATCATTTATATAGCCTCTCCACACTCACATCATTATGAACATACAATGCTTTGCCTTAGAAACGGGAAAAATGTAATTTGCGAAAAGGCATTTTCTCTAAACACCGGGGAAGTCACAGAAATGGTTAATGAGGCAAAAGAGAGGGGCCTGTTTTTAATGGAAGCACTCTGGCCTCCATTCCAGCCATTCTATAAAAAGACTCATGAAATAATACAATCAGGAATTCTGGGCAGAGTAATGCATATTTATGGTTATTTTTCATTTATACCACCTTTTGATGAAAATGACCGGAAATTCAACCTGGCACTCGGCGGAGGTTCACTTCTCGATATCGGTATTTACCCGGTTATTGACGCTTTAACATTCCTTGGTGTTCCTACGGAGATAAAAACACATGCTGTTTTTGGTAAGACAGGTTCGGAAGAATCACTGAATGTGATCTTTGGATATCCTGACGACAGAATGGCTTCTCTTTACAGTTCATTCAGGACAAATACCGGGATAGGATGTGAAATCTATTGTGAAAAGGGAAATATTACGGTTGCCAGGGGCAGGGATATGAACCAGATAGTAATACTGGAATTACACGGAGCCGAAAAGGAGGAGTTTATTTTTAATCCCCCGGCTATGGGATATCACTGGGAAGCTGAAGAGGTCATGAATTGTCTTGACAAAGGATTGACTGAAAGCCCGGTTGTCCCTCTCTCATTCAGTATAGATCTGATCACTACCCTTGACAGAATAAGAAAAGCAGCAGGTATCGTTTTCCCGGGAAGAGATTAAAAAGGATCGCACGATTCAAGGAACCCCGCTTTGCGGGATAAACTCCGTGACGCAGTTCCGCGAAACGGAAGCATGATTACACGATTGAATGATAATAATGTCAGGAAACATTTATGATATATCAACAGAAGGCTCTTTTTACAGAAAGAAATTCTTACTCAGTATTATAATTCCCCTGATAATAGTCTTTTTAATGTTTCTGATAAAGACTATTGAAGTATTGTTTGATGTTGACTTCTCTGATCTTGGAATTTATCCGCGAACATTACAGGGTATACCAGGAATTATTGTCTCGCCATTAATCCATAAAGATTATACACATCTGTTTAATAATGCATTACCACTTTTAATTCTTTCGGTAGCACTGTTTTATTTCTATTCGGAGGTGGCTATAAAAGTTTTTTCAATCACCTATATTATTACCGGCATGTTTGTTTGGTTATGGGGCAGGGAAGCCTGGCATATAGGAGCAAGCGGACTTGTTTATGGTCTTGCATCATTTCTTTTCTTCAGTGGAATAATACGACGATACTTCAGGCTAATAGCACTATCCCTGCTTGTGGTTTTCCTTTATGGTGAAATGGTGTGGGGGCTTTTCCCGGGGATATATCAAAATATTTCATGGGAATCACATATGCTGGGGTTTTTTGCAGGAATTATTCTTGCTATATGGTACAGAAAAGAGGGACCACAGAGGCCGGTTTATGAGTGGATGGACGAGCCCTCCTTCGCTGAAGCTTCGGAGGACGAGGGAATTGAAGAGGAAGAATGAAAATATTAATTATTTTGTATTGTTCGAATGAAATAATATTAAGTGGATCTTTCAGTAATAATAGTATGTTATAAAGGGTGGGAAAGGCTTACAAAGTGTCTTGAAGCATTGGATTCATTCTCCGGAGACTACTTCAGTATGGAAGTGATTGTTATTAACAATAATCCCGGAGATACCGGTTTCAAAGAAGTTGAAAGCAGATTCACAGGGTTCAGGTTTATTAATAACAGCGTAAATGGAGGATATTCTCATGGTTGTAATCTTGGTGCAGCAAATGCCTCCGGTGAATACCTGCTGATATTAAATCCCGACACTCTTGTTGCAGATGGTACAATACAGCAACTGCTTGATGTGGCAAAATCTGATCCTTCATTTTATATTGTTTCATGCCGCCAGGTGAAAGAATGCGGTAAAGAGAGTAAAGCCTATGGTGATTTTCCCTGGAAAAGAAAAGAATCAGATTCATTCAACGCGGAGGTTAACCCGGAAGCGAAGAACAGATATCTCAATATTGTTTTCCCCGACTGGATTTCGGGATCTGTAATGATGCTCAGGAAAGATATTTTTATAAAGCTGAATGGATTTGATGAGGATTTCTGGATGTATTACGAGGATGTTGATCTTTGTCGCAGAGCAAGAAATGCAGGCGGCAGAATAGCTTTTTGTAACGACATAACTATTGAACATAATCATGGTGGAAGCACCAGGGAAGACCTTAGGATAACCTCCATAGCAAAATGTGAAGTACAAATATCAAGGCACTTATATATCAATAAGCATGAATCGGGTATAAGAAGAACCCTGATCCAGGTAATCACAGTTACTGATAATCTTTTTACCGGGATAATTACAGGATTGACAGGACTTCTATTTTTTTTCATTCCTGAACTTTTTGTAAGGTTTCTTGTTTGTATTAGGGTGGTTAACTACTATGCCGGAACTCTTCTCCGGCGATCATGGATAAGTACGCGGTCGGTTAATTACAGGCATTGATTGATTGTTAAAAAAATTTAATAATCGATTGATATCCCTGCAGAATTATTGACAGATGGATATATATCCCCATCTTTGAAGTCCTGATTAAAGGGGCCAATTAGAATATATTTTAACAATAACTGAAAGAGAGCTAATATGAAGAAGCAAATATTTCAGAATATCACTATTTTATTATTTCTGATTATTATATCAAATATGGTGGCAGGGCAGGAAGGAGAAATAAAGTCAGATACATTAAGAAATAATGCAGTAAAAATTTTCCTTGATTGTCGTAGTTGTAATATGAATTATACTCGTCAGGAGATACCTTATATCAACTATGTAAGGGATATTCATGATGCCCAGGTTGTCATCCTGGTTTCAGAACAAAATGCCGGTAGTGGTGGAAAACAGTATACATACACTTTCCAGGGCCAGCATGATTTCATAGGGATGAATGATACTCTGACTTTTACTTCAAGTCCTGATCAGACAAATACCATAATAAGGCAAAAAAGAACAGATCTGCTTAAAATAGGACTTATGAGATATGTTGCAAAGACTCCTTTATTCAATGAAATTGAGATAAGACATAATAAAGAACTTGAAACGAAAGAGGTAATAGACAGTTGGAATCACTGGGTTTTTGAATTATCGACAGAACCCAGGTTTGAAACAGAAGAGGCGCAGAAACAGTATACCTTTAGGAATTCATTCAATATTTCCAAGATTACAAAAGATTTAAAGCTGGAAATTGAAATGGACCATTTTTATCAGGTGGAAAAATTTATTGAAAATCCTAAGACAGATTCGGCAATAGTCTATAATTATACATCCAGTTCAGCCTCAATGGATAACCTTATTGTTTTCAGTCTGGGAGAACACTGGTCAGCAGGTTTGAAATGGGACCTCAGGTCATCAACAAGACAAAACTACAATTTCATGACAGATTTCCTGCCTTCAATTGAATATGATATTTTTCCATACGCTGAATCTACTCACAAGCAGTTAAGGATTCTGTATGGTGCAGGTTATCAGTTTAATAATTATATTGATACAACAGTATTCAATAAAATTAATGATCATCTTCTGAAGCATAGTCTCAGTATAGCATATGAGGTACAGAAAAAATGGGGATCAATTAATATTTCTTTAACCGGTCTCAATTATTTCAATGATTTATCGAAAAACAGAATAGAACTTAATTCGTTTGTTAATTTGCGGATATTCAGAGGATTATCCTTGCGAATAATAGGCAGGGCTGCACATATCAATGATCAGATCAATTTAAGCAAAGGAGATGTTTCGGAGGCTGAAAGATTATTGCAGCTAAGAGAACTTGCCACAAAATACAGGGTGGAAGGCAGCATACAATTAACTTATACATTCGGTTCAATATATAATAATGTAGTCAATCCAAGGTTTGGCAGCGGCAACAGGTTTTTCTTCCGCTAAAAGTATATGGATCAATATATTCTGTAAAGAATATACCCCAATGTATACAATATTGACCAAATTATTACCTTTGCTGGTTGAGTTCAATAATATCAGGTAATATTTTCTTTATGAATAAGAGACCTGTTGCTGTTGTTACGGGAGCCAGCAGGGGAATAGGAAAAGCAGTAGCAATTTCCCTGGCATCAGAAGGTTTTGATATTGCTGCAATAGCCCGTTCAACAGATAGCGAAGGAATGCAACTCCTGAATTCTGAAGTAGAAAAAAAGGGTGTTGAATTTTTTCCAATCGGACTCGATATCTCCTGTACAACATGCCATACTGAGGTCATTTCAAATATCTTCCAGAGATATGGAAGAATTGATTTCCTGGTAAATAATGCGGGTGTAGATCCTCTTCAACGAAGTGATCTGCTTGAGATGACAGAGGAGAGCTATAACAGGGTAATGAATATTAACCTGAGAGGACCTCTTTTCTTTTCACAAACTGTGGCGAAAGAAATGATATGGCTTAATCAACAACTAACTGATTATAAGCCTGTAATAGTCTTTATTACTTCAGCCCTGGCAAATATATCAACTGTCAACAGGGTTGAATATTGTATATCAAAAGCGGGGCTCAGTACTGCGGCAAAGATATTTGCTTACAAACTCTCAGGTGAAAATATCCATGTTTATGAAATCCGTCCGGGGATTATCCAGACTGACATGACATCAAAGATGATGGACAAGTATAATTCGCTTGTCAACGATGGTATTGTTCCTCAAAAAAGATGGGGTGTCCCCGAGGATATAGGCAGGGCTGTTGCTTCCCTGGCCCGTGGTGACTGGGATTTCTCTACAGGAATGATATTTGAGATCAGCGGTGGATTCAATATACACAGACTATAAACATTTCTCTTTGAATATTGTTAATGTTATGTAGATACGGCCCATGGGCCGTTTCTACTACAAATACCAATCATCACATAGATTTTTAGAAGTAAGTTTTGGAAAAGTCATAAATCATAACAATCTTGTATTATTCAAATACAGGTTGTATATGACTAATGGCAAAACCGTCAGCAGCAACAGGCAAAAGCTTGTTTACCAGGAATATCTGGTTCCCTTTATACTTATCACAAGTCTTTTTTTCCTGTGGGGATTTGCCCACGGATGTCTCGATGTCCTGAACAAACATTTCCAGGAACTGCTAAGCATGTCGAAAGCCAAATCGGCTTTTGTCCAGTTTGTCTTCTATGGCGGCTATTTCTTCATGGCTATTCCGGCCGGACTGCTGATGCAGAGGTATGGCTATAAAAGAGGAATTATATTCGGACTGCTTCTCTTTGCCGGTGGAGCTTTCCTGATGCTTCCTGCAACATTGATCCAGACCTTTGGAAGTTTCCTATTATGCTTATTTATAATTGCATGCGGATTAACATGTCTTGAGACTGCAGCCAATCCTTATACTACAGTACTTGGACCCCCTCAATACGGAGAAAGGAGAATTAATTTTTCGCAGTCATTTAACGGACTTGGATGGATAGCAGGCCCTCTTGTGGGAGGGATGCTGATTTTTTCCAGCGGAGCCAGCGAAAACAGCAATAAGTTTGCTTCAATAGCATTGCCATATATGTTAATTGGCACACTTGTGCTTATTGTTGCAATATTATTCTGGAGGGTAATCTTTCCTGAGATTAAAGAAGAATCAAGTCTGGAAGATGATAATTTATCTTCGGGAGGAACCATGAAAGACCTTCTGAAATATCCTCATTTTATCCTTGCCGTAATTGCACAGTTTTTGTATGTTGCTGCCCAGACCGGGGTTAACAGCTTTTTCATTAATTACGTAACCGAAGAAATACCATCTGTAACCAACCAGCAGGCGGCACAGATACTTGGATTCGGGGGGATGGGACTTTTCTGGCTGGGCAGGTTCACGGGGAGCACTCTGTTCATGCGTATCGTACGACCAAACAAGCTGCTTGCATTTTATGCCCTGGTAAATGTTATTATGATGAGTCTTGTTGTTTCAGCCCTGGGATGGATCTCGGTGATAGCACTTTTTTCGACATATTTTTTCATGTCGGTGATGTTCCCGACTATTTTTGCAATGGGTATCAAGGAGCTTGGACCCCTGACCAAAAAGGGCTCATCGCTGCTTGTAATGTCGATAGTTGGAGGAGCACTCATCCCGATATTAATGGGAAGGATCGCCGATGTTTCAACAATGGCTCTTGGGTTTATAGTACCGCTGATATGTTTTGTCTTTATACTCTATTACGGATTAAGCGGGTATAAAGTCAGGAAAGTGGTTTATAGGGGGAAATAAAAATCTATCAATTGGGCTAAAGCCCCCAAAAATATTGCCTCCTGGACCGTTGGCTAAAGCCAACGGCAATAGACTGTCTTGTTATAAAGCTTAGTAATATTTAAGAAGATTATTTCTGTTGCCGTCAGCTTCATCTGATGGTTATCAGATTTTATCTGATTATTTTGGACTTTAGTCCAATGTTGAAAATCATCCATTTATCAATACTTTCGCTCCCCTTATCTTTCTTTGTTTCAATTCGGTAAGGGCAATATTAGCCTCTTCGAGTTTGTATACCTGCACTTCGGGGATAATAGGTATTTCAGAAGCGATTTCAAGAAATTCTCTGACATCAGCCCTCGTTACGTTTGCCACACTCTTTATCTCCTTTTCCATCCATAGATGACTTGAATAATCAAGCTTCAGCAGGTAATCCTTGTCGATCTCCTCTTTTCTTATAGCATTTATCACAAGCCGTCCTCCCGGTCTAAGATTTTTCAGAGCTTCTACCACCGGTTTCCATACGGGAGTAGTATCGATTATCGAATCAAGTTGTGAAGGTATCTGGTCTGTTGTATCACCTGTCCATGTTGCTCCAAGCTCCATGGCAAAAGCCCGTTCATTTGAACTACGTGCAAAGACAAATACGTGTGCATCAGGATATTTATGCCTGATAATCTGAAGTACAAGATGACCTGAGGCACCGAATCCTGTCAGTCCTATCTTATAGCCGTTCTTTATTTCTGCAAGCCTGAATGATCTGTACCCGACAGCGCCGGCACATAGCAAAGGAGCAGCTTGTGAATCGGTGAAGATCTCAGGTATAGGGTAGGTAAAAGCAGCAGGTACTGTCATATATTCGGCATATCCGCCGTTAGCATCTCTTCCGGTCGCTTTGAATTCAGAACAGAGATTTTCCTGTCCGCTGAGGCAGAAACTGCATTTCCCGCATGAAGAAAATATCCATGCCACACCAACCCTGTCATTTATTCTTATACCATTTACATTTTTACCGGCCGCAACTACTCTTCCGATTACCTGGTGTCCCGGGATTACAGGTAACAAGGGTGGCGGTGTTCTGCCTTCGATCTCATCAAGTTCGGTATGACATACACCGCAGGCGGTGACTTTAATAAGTACTTCATCATCCCCGGGTATTGGTTCAGGTATATTTACCAGGGTAAGAGGTTCATTATTTTTCTGCAGGTTGGTTATGAAATTTAATGTCATTGCTTTCATGATGGCAGAATTAGAATTTTCTCCTTAAAGGAAAGCCGTATTTCTATAATATTTATTATGAATATACAGGTAACCTAATGGTTAATCAGGATATTTTATCTCCTGGAGGATTCTTTTTACAGCTGGCAGATCCCTGTATTTATTAAATGCCGGTTCCACTCCAAGATATGTCAGTTCATCATTCTCTCTTTCAGAAAACGACTTCTCCAGCCATTCGTTTACTTTTCCGGGATTATTGCCATAAGCATAGGCAAAAGCTATCCAGTAGGAAGGAATATTTTTATCAATTAATCTGTTTATACATTCTTCAGCTTCATTAATATTACCCAGGCCAAAATGTGCTGCAGCCAGACTAACCTCATAAATATATTCAGTTTCTATAACCACAGGCTCACTGATAATTCTGTCAAAGTTGCCCTGTTCAAGAAGAATTTTATAAAAAATCTGCAATCTTGAGTATGCCAGTTCTTCATACTTTATATAAGTATCCATAGCTGCTTCCAATTGTCCGGCATAGAATAATGCATCAATTAAATAACCAAGTACCGTTCTGTTATTCGGATTGCTTTGCAAAGCCTTTTTACAATATGAGATACTCTCTTCAGCTTTCCCCAGCTTTGTATAGAAGCGGC
>CAZDOM010000094.1:0-11985 GCA_964507015.1 uncultured Rikenellaceae bacterium
GAACTTAAGGAGTTCTTTTCTGATACAGGAATTAAAGTAACCATAGGAGGATAACTAACCCCGGACTTCAGTCCGGGGATTATAACCCATAACCATGAAACTATCCAAACGAGTACAAAAACTTAGAAAGCAGAGTATCAATGCGGTTGAAAGAATATCACCCGAAAGAGCCTTGCTGATAACGGAATTCTATAAAAGTGACGGGGCACGTGAACTTTCAGCCCCAATGAAACGGGCCAGAGCATTTGAATATATACTTAATAATAAGAAGTTGTATATAGGCAGCGGTGAGCTGATTGTAGGTGAGAGGGGGCCGGCTCCTAAAGAGACACCAACATATCCCGAAATATGCATCCATTCCCTTGAAGATCTTGAGATACTGAATTCAAGAGAAAAAGTATCCTTTAAAGTTGACATTGAAGTTAAAGAGTTCTATGAAAAGGAGATCATCCCCTTCTGGAGTGGAAAAAGTAATCGTGACAGGATCATGAGTCTTATGACACCTGAATGGTTGAATACATATAATGCCGGGATCTTTACTGAATTCCAGGAGCAGCGTGCACCGGGACATACAGTACTTGGGTATAAAATGTTCAATACCGGGTTTCTTAAGTTAAAGAATGAAATAAAAGCGTCGGTTTCATCGCTCGATTATTATAATGATCCGGATGCATTTGATAAGGCAGACGAACTGAAAGCAATGGATATTGCATGTGATGCTATTATCATGTATGCAAACAGGTATGCTGTTGCCCTACAAAAATTATCAGAGAAAGAGAGTGATACTGAAAGGAAGAAGGAATTGAAAATAATGGCAGAGATATGCAGAAAAGTGCCTGCCCATGCTCCTGAAACGATCCATGAAATGTTACAGCATTACTGGTTCATCCACCTGGGTGTTATTACTGAACTGAATCCATGGGATTCTTTTAACCCGGGCAGACTCGACCAGCATCTTTTCCCGGTATATAAAAAAGAAATTGAAGCAGGTACTATTACTGAAGAAGAATTATATGATCTCCTGGGATGCTTCTGGATTAAATTCAATAATCATCCTGCACCGCCAAAAATGGGAGTAACTGCCTCTGAAAGCAGTACTTACACCGATTTTTGCCTTATAAACCTTGGCGGCGTGAAACCTGATGGGACAGATGCCGTCAATGATTTGACATATATACTTCTGGATGTAGTAAAAGATATGAGGATAGTGCAGCCAAGCTCGATGATACAGATAAGCAGGAGAAATCCGGATAGATTCATCCACAAGGCACTCGATATCATTAAGACCGGATTCGGACAACCTTCCTGCTTCAATACCGAAGCAATAATCCAGGAGATGCTCCGGCAGGGAAAAAATATTGTTGATGCACGTAACGGGGGTGCCTCCGGTTGTGTTGAGACGGGAGCTTTTGGTACAGAAGCATACTGGCTTACAGGATATTTCAACCTTCCCAAGGTACTTGAGCTGACACTTAATAACGGATTTGATAAAAGGACCAGTACGCAGGTGGGTCTTCCCACAGGTTATGCAAAAGACTATAAAACGTTTGAAGAATTGATGTCGGCTTTTAAGTTACAGGTTAACTTCCTGATCGACATTAAAATAAGGGGTAATAATGTAATCGGTAAGAGCTTTGCTGTATGGTTGCCTGCTCCGTTTCTGTCTTTACTTATCGAAGATTGTATTGCAAACGGAAAAGACTATAACGGCGGCGGGGCACGTTATAATACATCTTATATTCAGGGTGTAGGACTGGGAAGTATTACCGATATTCTTACATCTCTGAAGTATAATATTTACGATAAAGAAAAATACTCCTGGGATAAGTTGCTGGAAGCCCTTGATGCAGATTTCAATGGTTACGAACAGATACAGTATGATCTCATTTATAATACTCCAAAATATGGCAATGATAATGATTATGCTGATAGACAGGCAGTTGAAGTGTTTGAGATCTATTATGATTCGGTGAATGGCAGACACGATTCAAGAGGTGGAGTTCACAGGATCAATATGCTTCCAACCACATCACATGTATATTTTGGAAGTGTGACAGGAGCCACTCCTGATGGCAGAAAAGCATTCAGCCCGTTGTCAGAAGGGATTTCACCGAGCCAGGGAGCTGATCATCAAGGACCTACTTCTGTGATAAAATCAGCTTCCAAGATAGACCATCTTCTTACCGGCGGTACACTGTTGAACCAGAAATTTGCACCTCAGTTTTTTGAGGATGAAGAGAGTTACAATAACTTAACTGCTCTGATTCGCAGTTATTTTGCACTCGACGGCCATCATATACAGTTTAATGTCGTAAATGCTGACACCTTACGTGATGCACAGAAACATCCCGAGCTGTATCGTGATCTGATTGTGAGGGTGGCCGGCTACAGCGATTACTTCAATGACCTTGGTGAAGACCTTCAGAATGAGATCATTTCAAGAACGGAACATGAAGCGACCTGACCCCCCAACCCCCCTAGGGGGGTAGGGGGGTACTTTATTTCTTCTTATCTCTCGTCTCGTTAAACACTGATGTGGCTGTAGCAATAATACTTGATATATCTGCAAGGTTGGATGGAAGTATGATCGTATTATTCTCTTTGGCCAGGTTACCGAAAGCGTTAAGGTACTGTTCAGCAATTCTCAGATTGACAGCATTAAGACCATTTTCTTCCGATATTGAAGTAGCTATTGCCCTAAGTCCGTTGGCAGTAGCAACGGCAACCTGCTCAATTTCGCTGGCCCTTCCTGCCGCCTCATTGATACGTCTCTGTTTTTCACCTTCCGATTTCAGGATATATTCCTGTTTGTCTCCATCAGCATTGTTTATTTTCGCCTGCCTTGTTCCCTCTGATTCAGCAATAACAGCTCTCTTTTCTCTTTCAGCCCTCATCTGTTTTTCCATTGCATCCTTTATGCTCTGCGGAGGTACAATGTTTTTTACTTCGTAGCGGGAAACCTTGACACCCCAGGGGTCACTTGCTTTATCAACTGCTGCAACAATGGTGGCATTTATTGATTCGCGCTCCTCAAATGTCTTGTCAAGTTCCAGTTTTCCAATAACACTCCTCATTGTTGTCTGGGCAATCTGTATTGATGCAAAACGGTAATTATCAATTCCGTAGGAAGCTTTTTGGGGATCCAGCACCTGGAGATACAGGATACCGTCAACCTCAACGGCTATATTATCGCGGGTAATACATATTTGTGAGGCTACATCGATAGCCTGTTCTTTCAGTGTATGCCTGTACCTGACCTTGTCAATAAAAGGAATAAGTACCTGGAATCCGGCTGTATAAACAGCCCTGAATTTACCCAGTCTCTCAATAATTATTGCTGTTCTCTGCGGTACTACTTTTATCATTGATGCAATAAGTATGAATCCAAGAAGAATTGCACCAATAAGAATGAAGGTAATGCTTGATGTTGCCATTTTGTTATATTTTAGGTTCGACTAATAATTTAATACTTTTCTTTTCTTTAATTATAACTCGTTGACCAGCTTTTATTTCTGATACTGATTCTGCATCCCATGATGTCCCTTTGAATTCCACTTTTCCTGGTTTGCCTGGGCCAAGATCCTCAATTACAATGGCCTCCTTGCCTGTAAATTCATCTTCTACAGCTTCAGATTTGTCATCCCTGTTATAAAGGAATTTGTTCTTTATCATCCTCCTGAAAAGGAGCAGGGTAAGTACTGAACTTAGTGCAAAAATAACTACCTGAATATTTATATTTGGTTCTGTAAACAGACATACCAGGGCTGTGACCCATGCTCCGATACCAAAAAAGAAAATCACAAATCCCGGCATAGCAAGCTCAAGGAGTAACAGGACAAGCCCGAGAATAAACCATATTATTTCAGGTTTCGAAAAAAAGGATTCGCTCATAATCTGCAGTTTAAATTAATTTAGAGTAAAAAATTGAATTAAGTAAAGATAAAAGATTGGCGGGAATATTCAACTTGAGGATTGCTATTCTTTATATAGTAATTTTTTTTGGATTAAGAGAGAGTGTCTCAAAATCAATTTTTAACCGCAAAGGACGGAAAGATTAAGCAAAGTGCGCAAAGCTATAATTCTTTGCCGATTTCCCGCATCCATGATGAGACTTTCCTTGAGTGGAAATTGAGGTTTTCGCTTGTGTTATCACCTTCCATTTTTATAATATGGCCCCTGTATAATTTGCTGTTTTCATCAAACTGGTAACAGATATAGCTGATTGTTCCTGTATTTTCTCTTTTATCACGCACAGCTGTTACTTTGCTTGAAGCAATATAATCAATGTATTTTGCATACTTTATCAATTCCACCTGCTCTATTTTCATTCCTGTAAATTCACAATTACTCAGGTATTCATCGGCCTTGCCCTTACTTATTTCAAGTTCATTATCAGGTAAAATATTACCATCCACATTATAGGTAAAAATATTTCCTTCACTGTCTATGATATAACCCTGGTGGTTTATTCCTCTTGTGTGATCATATTGGAACAGGATAACCTGGTTGCTGGTGGAAAAATCATTCTTCTTGCAACCAGCAATAAGTATAATAGCAAGCAACAATATTGCGATATTTAGTACCGGTTTTCTCATACTGACATTAAATCTCCAGCAAAAATCAGACCGTTTTAACCAGGAATAAAGGTTTCCTTATATAAAGATATTACCAGAGGGTTAAAAGTTGCTTCAGGTAAAAAAATTTTAAGGTTTCATTTTTTTTTTGTAATTTAAAACGGTATTAAATCTGTGTAAACTGCACCTGGAACAGATGTTTTTCCATCCATGCATAGCACGGGATAAATAGTTAATTTAGAGCCATAAACGGAGTTTGTTTATCAGCATCTTAAAGTATAAATCAGGGAAAGGAGAGAGGTATCATGGAAAAATTCTTTGATTATTTTGACGGCCGGTACAGAGAATCGGTCCTTAGCAATACCGGGATGAGTGAGGGTCCTGTTATTACAGTTTCACGTCAGACCGGATGTGATGCCCGTCAGATTGCTGGAAATGTTGTGGATAATCTGAATCGTAAGACAGGGACCAATAAATGGAGATGGATAGATAAAGATATTATCTATGCCATTGCTAAAGAGCTTAATACAGATTCACAGCGGGTTGAAAATTACTATAAGGGAATGGAACTTACCAATATGTCGGAGATGATAATGGCTTTCTCCGGAGGATTTGTAAGTGATGAAAGGGTAAAAAAAGCCATTAAGGACGTGGTTATGACAATTTGTAAGGAGGGATATGTTGTTCTTGTCGGAAGGGGAGGAGTCTCTATTGCCCGTAATATTGTCGACTCACTTCATGTAAGGCTCATTGCACCATTTTACTGGAGAGTGGAAAATGTAATGAAAAAGAAGGAGATGAATATTGAGGCAGCTGAAGAGTATGTTGTTGATACTGACGAAAGACGTCATAACCTGATCACTACATTCCTGGAAAAGAAGTCTGTAAACATCGACTTCCTCTTTGATGTCACAATCAACCGTTTTTCATTTAATATTTATGAATGTGCTGATATTATTGTCTCAATGTTTGAGAAGAAAATCAGCAGACAGGTGGCTGAACGGAGACAGAAAAAGTAACATATTATAACCCCCCAACCCCCCAACCCCCCTAAAGGGGGGCTGTAAACCCGTTGTAATAGGCTGATGACCGGGGGTCATATACATAATTCCCCTATCTTCCTGATATGATCACTTAGTCTTCTATCAAGGCTATCCCTGTAAGCATCCCAGTCTTTTATCGAAAATTTTGCCACACCAGTATCCATTGCGGCTCTTGCCACAGCCGATGCTACGCATGAAATAAGCCTGGGATCAAGAGGTTTAGGTATAATATAATCTTTACCAAATATCAGGTTATCAATATTATAGGCAGTAAGGACTGATTTAATAACCGGCTCTTTTGCCAGATCTGCCAGAGCTTTTGAGGCTGCCAGCTTCATTTCTTCATTTATTGTTGAAGCTCTTACATCGAGTGCACCACGGAAGATGAAGGGGAATCCAAGTACATTATTGATCTGGTTCGGATAATCCGATCTGCCGGTCGCAAAGATCAGGTCATCCCTTGTTTCCATTGCCTCTTCGTATGAGATCTCGGGATCAGGATTGGCCATTGAAAAAACAATCGGATTTTTTGCCATCGATGCAAGCATCTCCTTCGAAACAATATTTGCAGCTGAAACACCAAGGAACATTTCTGCTCCTTTCATGGCCTGGGCCAGAGTATCAACATCCTGGTCAGTTACAAACTCCTGTTGGTATTTGTCAAGGTCTTTTCTCTTCCTGTTGATCACACCCTTAATGTCGACCATAATTATGTTTTCCTTCTTTACTCCAAGCGAAACATAAAATCTTGCACACGATATTCCTGCTGCACCAGCTCCGCAAATTACCGTCTTAATCTTATCAATCTTTTTACCTGTTATCTCCAGGGCATTAAGGAGCCCTGCTCCTGATATAATTGCAGTTCCATGCTGGTCATCATGGAATACAGGAATATCAAGCATCGCCTTGAGCTTTGTCTCAACCTCAAAGCATTCAGGTGCTTTTATATCCTCAAGGTTAATGCCGCCAAATGTTGGAGCGATCTTTGCACATACCTCGATAAGCTTTTCCGGATTTTTCTCATCAATCTCAATGTCAAACGTATCGATATCGGCAAAGACTTTGAATAAGAGACCCTTGCCTTCCATAACAGGTTTCCCTGCCATGGCACCAATATCACCCAGTCCCAGTACTGCTGTTCCGTTTGAAATTACTGCAACAAGATTCCCCTTAGCTGTGTAGGTGTAAACATCATCAGGATTCTTTTCTATTTCAAGACATGGATAAGCTACACCGGGAGTATATGCAAGACTCAAATCAAACTGTGTATTGTAAGGCTTTGTCGGTATAACTTCCACTTTTCCATGACGGCCCCTGCTATGATAGAGAAGCGCATCTTCTTTGGTTACTTTTAGCATATAATAAGTGGAGTTTTGAGTATTAATATTTATATATCAGTTATAATCAGAAATTAATAATATTTTTTGTATTTATTGACCACTTATTATTGGTCATTTTTTAAAGAAGAATTAAATAAAGAATATTAAATAAGAACAAGAATATACTTACTTTAAAGTAAGAGGATTTATATCAATTATTTTATGAAAAAAATCATGTTATAAAGGATGCAGTATTAATGCAAGCATATATTTACTGATATATTTTGAAGTAACAACAAATTTGAATATTTTCAAACCGATATTATCATAAGAATTAAACCAGATCACATTTAATTAATTTATGGAACAAAATCTTGCTATAGGCGTGGATATTGGAGGTAGCCATATCACCTGTGCTGCTGTTGACCTTAAATCAGGGAATGTCCTAAAAGAGACTTTATCAGAAAGAGCTGTAGATAACCAGGCTCATGCTAATGTAATAATAAGAACATGGACAGATGCACTGGCTGAATCGATTGAAAAAGTGCCGGGTGAAAAGGTAAAAGGTATTGGATTTGCCATGCCGGGCCCTTTTGATTACGTTAAGGGGATATGCTATATAAGAGGAGTTGCTAAATATGAAAACCTGTATGGCTTTAATATATCAGATGCGGTTGCCAGTTCTCTTGATGTTCCTGATGATTTTCTTGTCAGGTTTATGAATGATGTATCTGCTTTTGCCGTAGGCGAGGCAGTAATAGGAAAAGCTGCAAATGCCGATCGTTCCATGTCTGTTACACTGGGAACAGGTTTCGGATCCGCATTCATCAGTAAGAGTATTCCAATTGTTGACGGAGGTGAGGTTCCAAAACTTGGCTGTGTTTATCACCTCCCCTATAAAAAGGGTATAGCTGATGACTATTTCTCAACAAGGGGACTGCTGCGAAGTTATAAGAATCTTACAGGTAAGGAGCTTATAGGTGTCAAGGAACTGTCAGAGATGGCATCATCAGATAATAATGTAGCAGGACTCTTTGCAGAATTCGGTAATGATCTGGGACTCTTTCTTGCACCACATCTTAAAACTTTTAAAGCTGAAATCCTTGTAATAGGAGGGAATATCTCTTATGCCTATGATCTGTTTGGAAATGTCTTTGAAGAAAGACTGAAGAAGGAAAACTGTAGTTGCAGGGTGGAACTTTCAACATTGAAGGAGGATGCCGCTCTCTTTGGAAGCGCCTGGCTCCTCGACGATGATTTCTGGAAATCGGTGCAGCATGCATTGCCGCTTATGTAACTTATAACATCCCCCCTTGAGGGGGGGTAGGGGGGTGTAAGTTTCTGATATACATCCCTATGGCCCCCTTCAAAGGGGGAAGAGTAAAAGATACCTTAAACCGCTAAACAGTTAAACCTTGAACCTTAAATCCATGACCACACAAAAAATCCAAATTTCGAAGATTGCCCCTGTTCTGATGGGATTCTTCGTCATGAGCTTTGTCGATCTGGTTGGCATAGGTGTTGACCGTGTAAGTCTCGATATGAATCTGAGCGCAACAATTGCCCAGCTTATCCCTTCCGTAACTTTTCTTTGGTTTTTCCTGCTCTCAGTGCCGGTCGGAGTTATGCAGGCACGTCTGGGTAAACGTTTTATGCTTAATATAGGGATGGGAGTAACAGCACTTGGTTTACTCGTACCATTCATTATCTATTCCTTTACATCGGTGCTTATCGGCTTTACACTCCTTGGAATAGGTAATACCATTGTCCAGGTATCTGCAAATCCCCTGATGGTGGATGTTGTCCCGGAAAACAGACGTTCGAGTTTTTTAAGCTTCTCCCAGTTTGTTAAAGCAATAGGTTCAATGATCGGTGCCCCTGCAGCAGCCTTTTTTGCTTCAAAATATGGTGACTGGAAAATAATGTTCCTCGTTTTCGGGATAGTATCAATACTTACCGTGATCTGGCTGGGGACAGTTAAAATTGAGGAATCAAAACAGGATTTTAACCCATCACTGGCTTCTTCATTCAAACTTCTTGGCAATAATTACATACTGCTGATGGTGATTTCCATATTCCTGGTTGTAGGGGTAGATGTGGGTTTCAATTCAAATTCCGGACAGTTCCTTATTAAACAGTTTGGTCTTGCACAGACAGCCGGTGAATCTGGTAGAAGTGTATACTTCTTTGGCCGTATGCTGGGCACCTTCGCCGGTGCTGTCATACTCACAAAATTTTCTTCACACAAATTCTTCGTATGGACATCTGTACTGGGTATTATTTGTCTTGTTTTGATACTACTGGTAAAATCAACAGCTATGGCATGGGTGCTGGTTTTTCTTATTGGTCTTGCTGTTGCAAATATTTGGCCTCTGGTTTTCTCGCTTACAATAGGTAAGTTTCCTGAAAGGAGCAATGAAATATCAGGACTGGTTATGATGGCTATCAGTGGAGGGGCAGTTATTCCGCTAATGATAGGATGGATAAGTGACATGAGTAATGTGGCATTGGGAATGTCACTTCTTATACTCTGTATGATATATCTCTTCGTAGTTTCAATTTACGCAATGAAAAAAACATGAATAAAAGTAAAACAGGCAGGCGTGCTTTTCTGAAAAGAACAGCCGCTGCAGCAGTATCTATTACTCTGGTCCCCAGATATGTACTTGGAGGAAAAGGATACACTTCACCCTCTGATCAGCTGACAAAAGGAATCATAGGAGTGGGAGGAATGGGCCGTGGCCACTTCAATTATGGAGGAACAAAGCTCCTGGCAGTCTGCGATGTCGATAAGAATCACCTCAACCAGGCAATTGCCCTGGCCGGAGGAGATATAGACGGCTACCATGATTTCCGTGAACTTATAGCAAGGGAAGATATCGACATAGTCCATATTGCAACACCTCCGCACTGGCATGGTATAATAGCAAAAACGGCTGCCGAGGCCGGGAAGGATATCTGGTGTGAGAAACCTATGACACGTACAATTGGAGAGGGTATAAAAGTCGTTGAGGCGGTTAAGCAATATGGAAGAATGTTCCGGCTGAATACCTGGTTCAGGTTTGAGGACCAGTTTTATGGTATGGGAACCACTGTGAAACCAATAAAGAAAATTGTTGACAGCGGTGTATTAGGATGGCCCCTGAAGGTTACCGTGAGCGGAATAACAGGTTTCGACTGGAAGTTTTACTGGTCAGGAGAACATAACCTGCAGCCTGAACCTGTACCTGATGAACTTGATTATGACTTCTGGCTCGGCCCGGCTCCCTATAAACCATACAACCCGGAACGTGTCCATTCAAAATTCAGGGGATATTGGGATTATGATGGAGGCGGATTGGCAGATATGGGACAGCATTATCTTGACCCTGTTCAATATCTTCTGGGTAAAGATCATACCGGTCCCGTTTCAGTGGAAATAGATGCCCCTCAACAGCATTATGATGCTGTTGGTACATGGAGAAGAATAACCTATACCTATGACGACGGCTGCAAGATCATCCTTGATGGTGAAAACCGTGATAAAGATGCAGCCTATATTGAAGGACCTGACGGAAAGCTCTTCAAAGGTTTCAGGTCAGATATTAAAGACCTGGATAAACTTATAAACTCATTACCCGACCCTGAACCACAGGTAACTGATTTTACGGAATCGGTATTTACAAGGAAGAAATTCGCCCTTAATGAGACCAATGGTCACCGATCATGCTCAATAGTCAACCTGGGTGTTATAGCTTTGAGACTGGGCAGGAATTTGAAATATAATCCTGTACTACAGCAGTTCATTGATGATGAGGCAGCCAATAGGCTTATCAATCAGCCGATGCGCAATCCCTGGAAAATCTGACTTTACAAGATTGTTTAGGTATTAAACAAAAATTTATTTGAAATGAAAATCAAGAGTATACTTATCTGTTTTATCTCACTGTATCTGATTTCTTCAAGTGCTTCTTCTCAGGACGTGAGGATACTCGAAACGAAAATTGCTGACTTACTGGCACAGCTTCCTGCACGGGATGTTCCGTCTACGGATATGCTGATGGCAGATATGCTTTCAATGGGGGAAGAGGGAATAAGGAAAATCTGTGATCAGATAATACCTCCCGGTACCGGTGATGACACAAAACCCCGGTTTGCTGTTGAATCTTTTTCAAGATATCTGTCGCAGAAAGAGATGGAAAATGGGAAATCCCTCTGGGAAGATATCTGTATATCCTATCTATATCAGCCAAAAGACTTTCAGGTCAAGGACTTCTTTATGAAACAGCTTCAGCTGATCGGGGGAGATAAATCAGTTGAAGCATTAAAACTATACTTGACTGATGAGACACTATGTAATTCTGCTGTGGCAGCAATTACAGCAATAGGAGGAGAATCAGCAGAAAGCGTGTTTGCAGAATCGCTTAAGAATATGGAGCTTCCGTGTGCTGCAGCAGTAATGAATGCACTGGCAGCAATGAACTCTCAAACTGCAGTCGATGAATATATTTCATGGGCGTCATCAGATGATCCTGATATAAAAGCTTCAGCATATAATGCCCTTGCCAGGAGCCGGAGTAATGAAGCCTATTTTATTCTGATGGATGCGGCGAAAAAGGTACAGTTCCACTGGGAGAGGACCGGGGCTGCCTCAGCCTTGCTTGTTTATGCACAACACATTGCAGATTATGGCGATATAAAAACGATGGACAAGATATGTAAGCTTCTGATCAAAAAATGTAATGATAAACTGACCATGCATACCAAATCTGCAGCTCTTGAAATATATGTGACTTTCCATAGTGTCGATGCAATGCCATATATACTGAAAGCTGCAGCACACCCTGACACAGATTACAGGAATGCTGCAATTGATGTATCGGCATATATTTGTGGGAACAGGGTAACGGACGACTGGATAAAATATTTCCCGAAGGCAATACCGGCAGCACAGCCCGAGATAATAGGTATGCTGGGCAGACTCAGGGATAAAAAAGCATTACCCCTGGTTAAAACATCTCTCATTCATGAGAATCCTGCCGTAAGAGAAGCTTCTGCTGGAGCTCTGGT
>CAZDOM010000095.1:0-11718 GCA_964507015.1 uncultured Rikenellaceae bacterium
AGAAATGAAACTGTTTTCTGGCAGCATATACCCAGAGATGCCCCGGGACTGGTACATTTGTTTGGTGAGCTTACAGGTCTTGACGGTATTGAGCCACGTAAAATATTTGATTTGACTCCCTATAGTGTGGCAAAACTGCAGACTTTCGAAAAAGATCCCGGAAATCCTTTCACCTACCTCGAAAACGGAAGAAGACCCGGACTTAACGCCGGACTTGATGCCAAAATAGGTATCACCAACAATATGACGATGGACCTTTCCATAAACCCTGATTTCGGGCAGGTGGAAGCTGATCCGTCGGAGGTTAATCTCACCGCCTATGAGACTTTCTTCTCTGAAAAAAGACCTTTCTTCATTGAAGGGAATAACATAACAAACTTTAATATCGGCCTTGGAGACGGCAACCAGGGAAATGATAACCTGTTTTATTCCAGGAGGATAGGGCGTCAGCCGCAAGGTTATCCTTCCCTCGGCAATCAGGAATATGTCGATGTGCCCACATTTACACCAATTCTTGGGGCAGCCAAACTCACAGGAAAAACAAAGAATGGATTATCACTTGGATTTGTCGAGAGTGTTACGGGAGAAGCGTGGGCAGCAATAAAAGACTCCGCCACAGGTAAAACTATCAGGCATGACCTGGTTGAACCCCTGACAAATTATTTCATTGGAAGGGTTCAAAGGGATTTTAATGAAGGCAACACTCTTCTCGGAGGTATCATTACCAGCACCAACAGGCATATTGATGATAATCTCGCAACCTTTATGCACAGATCAGCATATTCTGGAGGAGTGGATTTCACCCAGTATTTCAAGGAAAAAAGCTGGTCTTTCAATCTTAACACAGCTTTCAGCCAGGTTAACGGAACAAAGGATGTTATCTCTGAAACTCAACTATCATCCGCCAGATATTACCAGCGGCCCGACAAGGATTATGCAAAATTTGATCCTGAGCGCACATCTCTTTTCGGATCAGGCGGAAGAATGCAGATTCAGAAATTAAACGGTCATTTGTTTCTTTTAGGATGCGTCAAATGGAAGACTCCCGGTTTTGAAACAAATGACCTGGGATATATGCAGCAAGCTGATCAGGTTCTTTCAGTGATCGTGGCCGGTTATAGTGTGTGGGATCCCAAATGGATATACAGGAACTGGAATGTGAATGGTGATGTGTACCTGGTAAATAATTTCGGAGGTGATATTATCGGGAAAGGGGTTGAATGGAACGCAAGTATGGGCTTCAAGAATTACTGGAGCGCATGGACAGGTGGAAACCTGGATATTTCCTCATTATCAACCGGAACCCTGCGCGGAGGACCTACGATGAAGTTCCCAACAAATCTTAACGCACGGATGGGATTCTCCACTGATTACCGTAAAAAACTTGTTTTCGAATATTTTATTAATGGATCCACAGGTTTCGAAAAAAACTCAAGAAACGTTTATACCGAGGTTGAATTATCTTATAAGCCTACCAATTATATTTCTTTTAATCTCAGTCCCGGCTTCAGCCAGTCATTCAGCGAACTTCAGTATGTGGGGGTGAGTAACTTTGAAGGAGAGGACAGGTATATCTTTGCTTCGATCGACAGGAAAACATTAAGCGCTTCCTTAAGGGTTAACTTCAACCTGAGTCCTGACCTTACCCTGCAATACTGGGGCCAGCCGTATGTTGCATCAGGTAATTACTATGAACATAAGTACATAACCACCCCGCTCGCCGATGAATACAGAGACAGGTTCCATACTTACACCACAGAAGAAATACATTCTGTTGATGGTTATTACGAGATAGATGAAGATACCGACGGAGATATCGATTATGCTTTCGGGAACAATGATTTCAATTACCAGTTTTTCCTCTCCAACCTTGTCATAAGATGGGAATATAATCCAGGTTCATCAATCTATCTGGTCTGGAGCCAGTCGCGTAATTTCTATAATGACTTCGGTCAGCTTGACTATTTCAATAACCTTGGTGAATTATTCAACAGGGATAATAATATACCTCATAATGTCTTTCTCATTAAGTTCAGTTACCGGTTTGGTTTAAATTAGAGTTATTAATTTAAAAAATGAGTTAAGGCTGCCCGACGGGCAGCCTTTTTATATCTATTCTAAATAATTATTTACTGCATCATTTTTCATCTTTAACCGTCCTTATTTTGGAAACTAACATTATTCAGGCAGCCATGAAAAGAATTGTAATTTCAATTCCTCTGATCTTTTTTATCATCTCATTCTGTGCAGGACAAGCTCCGGTTAAAAAAAGCTATGAAGCCACACAGGTCAGTTCTGCGCCTTTGATTAACGGTATTCTCGATGACGATGTGTGGGATCAGGGAGAATGGATAGACGATTTTACCCAGTTTGAACCATATAATGGTCAAAAAAGTTCTCAGAGGACTGAATTTAAAATCCTCTTTGATGATGATAATATCTATGTGGCGATAAAATCATTCGACACATATCCCGACAGCATTGTTAAACGACTTACCCGGCGTGATAATGTGGATGGCGATATGGCAGGTGTCGTATTCGACAGTTTTCACGATCTGAGAACAGGTTTTCTCTTTGGTGCAAGTGCCGGGGGAGTCAAATTTGACCAGATGCTTACAAATGACGGAGAAAATGAAGATACCTCATGGGATCCCAACTGGTGGGTAAAAACTTCCATTAATGATGAAGGGTGGATCGCTGAAATGAAGATTCCTTTCAGTCAGCTCCGCTTTGAAAAGAATTCAGGTGAAGCATGGGGACTTGAAGTTTTCAGAACCCTTTATCGTAAAGAGGAAATGAGCTTCTGGCAACATATTCCGAAAGATTCGCCCGGACTGGTACACATGTTTGGTGAATTGAGCGGTATTGAAAAGGTGAAACCAAGAAAAATATTCGATATTACTCCATATGGTGTCGCTAAAGCAGAAACCTTTAAGGCAGAAGAAGGTAATCCATTCCTGGGAAAAGGAAACAAATTCAAGCCAAATGGAGGTATTGATGCCAAAATTGGTATCACTAACAATATGACAATGGACCTGACCATTAATCCTGATTTCGGTCAGGTGGAAGCTGACCCTTCAGTTGTTAATCTTTCAGCATATGAAACATTTTTTGAAGAGAAAAGACCCTTCTTCATTGAAGGAAATAATATTCTGAGCTTCGGAATAGGTATTGGTGATGGGGGTATAGGAAACGATAATATGTTTTATTCCAGAAGAATAGGAAGGATGCCGCAGGGCAGTTCATATAATTATTATGGTTACAATGATACGTTAGAAGGTTATGCCAACCTTCCCTTTAACACTTCTATAATCGGAGCCGCAAAGATAACAGGGAAGACCAAAAATGGTCTTTCAATCGGTTTCCTGAATGTTATTACTGCTGAGGAGATGGCTGAGATAGATACAGCAGGAGAGCGTTCATTTCAGACAGTGGAACCTCTGACAAATTACCTTGCAGCCAGAATACAGAAAGACTACAAGGAAGGTAATACAATTATCGGAGGAATGGTTACAATGGTAAACAGGGATATGAAAGATATCACCCTGCTGGGCAGCGAAACCAGGAACCTGATCAACAGGATCCCCGGATCAGCATTGGCAGGAGGTATTGACTTTACACAATACTTCAAGGACAAAACCTATATGTTTAATGTCAACGCTACACTCAGCCAGATAAATGGGACGGAACTTGCCATGGTAAGGGCACAACGCTCATCAGCCAGGTATTTCCAGCGCCCGGAAAGTCATATTTCTCTCGATTCAACAAGAACTTCGCTATCGGGAAACGGAGGAAGAATCCAGTTTTTAAAAGCCGGAACCGGACATTGGCGTTACCTTGCCTCCCTGCTCTGGAAAACCCCGGGCCTTGAAATAAATGATATGGGATACCAGCGGCAGGCAGATGAACTTTTTGGAGTGGTATGGGTCGGCTACAGACTCTGGGAACCTAAATCCTTCTACAGAAGCGTAAATCTGAACTATAACCAGTATTCATCATGGGATTTTGCCGGAAATCACCTGTTTGACGGGGGAAATATAAACGGATATATAAGCCTGAAAAATTACTGGAGTGTAAATTTCGGAACTGAATTTGGTTTTAATGTCCTCTCCAATACATTGTTACGGGGAGGACCTGTAATGAAAATGCCAGGAGAAGCAAATGAATGGTTTGGATTATTCAGCGATGACCGTAAAAAACTGGTTTATGGGATTAATATCCAGCACTCAAATACTTTTCAGGACGGTTCACATTCTAACAGCTTCTCACCACAACTGACATTTAAACCCATAAATACACTTGCAATTTCTATAAGACCTTCATATTACAAAGCCTTTAATGAATTGCAATATGTAAGTCAAACCAGTTACAACGGAGAAGAAAGGTATATTTTTGCAAGTATTGATCAGAAAACACTCAGCATGTCGCTCAGGGTCAATTTCAACCTCTCACCGGATCTGACGCTTCAATACTGGGGTCAACCATTTATTGCTTCAGGTAAATATTATGATTATAAATATATTACTGATCCGATGGCTTCAGAATATACCAGCAGGTTTTCGGTTTTAGATCCTGCCGATCAGATTACACTGGTTGATAATTCTTATTATACCGTTGATGAGGACAGGGACAGTAACACCGATTACTATATCGGCAAACCAGATTTTAATGTACAGGAGTTCCTTTCAAACCTTGTTGTAAGATGGGAATTTAATCCCGGATCAATAGTATACCTGGTATGGAGCCAGTCGAGAAGTTATTATACCGGCCTCGGTGAGATGGATTTTATGAATGACATTGGAGATCTTTTTAACAGAGATAATAATATACCTCATAATGTTTTTCTGGTTAAATTCAGTTATAGGTTTGGTTTGAATTAGACTCACAACAAACAGAATGAGGTTATTAGGCTGCCCCGGGGAAGGGCAGCCTTTTTTATTAAGATCCGTGCAACTCCGTGAAAAACTCTGTGTAACTCCGTGTTTAAATAAAAGACAATCATTTTGAACCATGTATTATAACTTTTGTCTTTATTTGCAGAAACTAAATCGTACTCAAATGAGATTGTTTTCTATTATTCTCGGATTGTTAATAACAGCCAGCCTGTCGGCTCAAAAGGATAAACCTGCCTACAAGGTATTTACCGGTGAAGGCAAAAAAGCCGATTATGGAGATATTCTTAAAGATGTTTCAAAAGCCGAAGTTATCTTCTTTGGTGAACTTCATGATAATTCCATTGCACACTGGCTGGAACTGGAGGTTACAAAAGATCTTTACAATGAAAAAGGGAAGGGCCTTATACTTGCAGCTGAGATGTTTGAAACTGATAACCAGCTGCTTATAGATGAATATTTTTCAGGAATAATAAAGGAATCTTCATTTGAAGATGAAGTGAGGCTTTGGAAAAACTATAAAACCGATTATAAACCTCTTCTGGATTTTGCCAGGGACAGCGGGTTGAAATTCATAGCCTCAAACATACCCAGAAGATATGCTTCAGTCGTAAATTCAGGAGGCTTTGAAGCTCTGGAGAAAATTACACCTGAAGGATTGGAATATATTGCACCCTTACCCATAGAATACGACCCTGAGCTTGCCTGTTACAAGGATATGATGTCGATGGGTGGAGGTGCTATGGGGCATACAACAGAAAACCTCCCGAAGGCCCAGGCAATAAAGGATGCAACTATGGCAAATTCAATAGTGAAATACAGACAGGATGGAGAAACTGTAATTCATTATAACGGCAGTTATCATTCCGACAGGTATATGGGAATAATCTGGTACCTGAATAAATACTCTCCCGGATTAAAAATCACTACTATTACTACAGTTCTGCAGGATGATATTAAAAAGATAGATGACGATAACCTGGGACTTGCAGATTTTGTGGTGGTGGTGCCATCTTCTATGACCAGAACTTATAAGTAACGGCGAAAAGGCACAGCGGCACAATGGCGTAAAGGCGTTTACAAGAATCCCCTCCCAGGAGATCGGAGCCCCGCCTTGCGGGGTAAACTCCGCGGAGATTCCGCGTTAGCGGAAGCTTGTCCCACGTAGCTATGCGGAGCGGGAGGTTTGGGGCAGGTAATTAGCCAGAGCCCTCGTGCAATAATCCGTGTTTATCTGTGTCCTCTGTGGTTAGTAACTAATTATCTCATACAAGATATTTCCAGAATGTATCAGGATTTATTATGACCTGCTCACTTCCGTGGTATGATTCTTTAAACGTTTTTGGAAAAGCGGCCTTCTTCTTTAGATTGTACTTACACTCAAATGCAGTTAGTTTACCTTCCGATTCTTCCAAAAAATCTATTTCCTCTCTCTGATATGTCCGCCAGAAATAAGTATTGACCATCTTCCTGTGGTTATTGTTATATTTCATACGTTCAACAATAAAGAAATTTTCCCATAATCCGCCGACATCAGTACGCAGATCCATTGGATTGAAATTCCGGATTATCGAGTTACGTATTCCGGGGTCGTGAAAATAGATCTTCATCCCTTTCCCTATCTCATTACGCAGGTTTCGGCTGAAGGAAGTAAGCCTGAAGATCACAAATGTTTTTTCAAGGAGCTCAATATATTTTTTTATTGTATGCACGTTCTCGCCCAGCATATTGGCCAGATTGTTAAGAGAGACCTCATTACCAAGCTGAAGGGCAACAGCCTTAACTAGATCTCTTATGAGATCTGATCTTCGCAGGTTCTCAAACATCAGCAGGTCCTTATAAAGGTAATTGACAGAGAGGTTATTAAGTTCCTCTACAGCTTCTTCGTTTGATTTCCCAAATACTTCCGGATAAAGTCCGAATCTCATGATTGAATCCGGAGATGACCTGAGTGTAAGGATATCTTTTACCTGGAGCACTTCTTCGAAAGACAGGGGAAGAAGATGGAACAATCTCGACCTTCCCGTAAGAGGTTCAGCGATTTTGTTAATAAGATCAAATCCGGAAAATCCGGTAACAATAAGCTGTAAGCCGGGGAATGTATCTCTCAGTATTTTAAGCACGAGGCCTATATTCCTTATGTGCTGGGCTTCATCAAGTACGGCAATTTTTGTTTTCTTACCCAGGTACGAGATCAGAAGATCGGTATTTGTTGTTTCGAGTGCATCCTGATTTTGTCCCAGTTCGCAGTTAATGTATTTTGAATGCGGATGAGAGGAGATAATTTGTTTTGCCAGCGTTGTTTTCCCTACCCTGCGTGCACCGTATATAACTATTACTTTTCCTTTGAACAGGGCTTTTTCTATTGCCGTCTGTAGAGTTCTTTTCAACATAATTTATGAACTTAACTTCACAAATTTAATGTATTTTATGTAATTTGCTTCAAAATAGATGAGTATTTTATATATTAAATAAGGGGAATAAGGGGTTGTAAAAAAAGGTATGATAGTACTATGGTATGACGGTATCCCTAGAAATCCTCTCCCGGGAGATCGGAGCCCCGCCTTGCGGGACAAACTCCGTGGAGATTCTGCGTCAGCGGAAGCTTGTCCCGCAAAATTCCGTGAAGAAAAATGGGGATAAAATAAGATATTATTCAGCATCACAAGCACTATAAATATTGATATTATAAATTCCCCGGATAGCTCACAGATACTGACATAAGAAGATGCCGGAGGCATCCAATTCTAATATCCATGGTTACATCCATGGTAATAGTAAAGGAAGTATTTTCAACACCGGCGGTGTTGAATAACAGATTTGACCCCATCCGGGGTCATAAGTATTCTGACTTGCCTTTCCCCGGATGTTACCGGGGATATTGGACTTAAATGCCTCCGGCATAAGACCTTTCCTCAAGAAGGGCTTTAGCCCTTAATTTCACCTGCCTCTGAAAGAGCCGGATATGAATAACCCTCGGTGCCAACCTGAAGTGAGGTTTCAGAAAATTTCGACCGGTTATTCGCTATCGCTCATGAGCTCCCGTTGGTCTGTTCGCGGTAAATAAGAAACAAGAAAAACGGTTAGTAATATTAATCGTTTCATATTGATATTTTAGTTAGCACGATCAGCTCATCAGGGGCTGAAATAAAAAGGTTAAATTACGAAAAATGATTTAATTATCAAATAGTTGGCCCGTTATCTTCCTATATGTTTTGATGAATGTCCTGAAATGATAGATAAACAGGGTAATGTTTTATTGTCTTGCAGTCAAAGGTCTTTTATTTTTTGCGACTTGCAGGACTGCGGGACTGCATGACCTTCATGACAATCTTCGGCACTATTTTTGCAGTTAAACAACTGAGAGACACCTCTTTTAAAAGATAGTTGGAGAAACGATTGCCTGTGCATGTTAAACGTTTAAATACTATTACTATGAAGAGGTTAAAAGATAAGGTTCCGGGGTTTGATGAGATCATCTTCGAGAACCGTAATAAGGAATACGGAGCATACGATCTCCGGAAACGCTACAAGTCAGTAACAAGTATCTCTATTCTTACCGCCCTGGCATTCTTCATTACCATTGTAATTGTGAGCTTTCTTACTACTGAAGAGGGAACTGCTTCGACAGGTCCTGAGACAATAATTATTGCCGTTATGGATAATTATGATCCCTCACTGGTTCAACCGCCGGTTGAGACAAAACCACCTCCGGAATTAACCAAAGCTATTCAGAATGTAATCCCCGATGTTGTCACAGATACTACCGAAGTAACTTCATTCATACCGATAACCGAAGATTTAATTATTACAATTACTGATGGTGATGTTAATGATGTTTTAGAGGTTATAGAAGAACCTGTTGAAACAGCTGACACAAAGCCAGAACCATTTGTTGTCGTGGAAGAACCTGTTGAATTTCCAGGTGGAAATACAGCTCTGCTAGATTTTATCGCAAAGAATATTATCTATCCCGGGGAGGCTCTCAACAATAATATCCAGGGAAGGGTGATACTTAAATTTGTGGTTGAACCAGACGGATCTGTCGGCAGGATTGAAATACTAAAAGGTGTTGATCCTCTTATTGACCAGGAGGCTGTAAGAGTTGTAGGTACTCTTCCAAAGTTTAAACCGGGGAAACAGAATGGCTTACCTGTACCTGTATGGTTTATGGTACCGGTAACGTTTCAGATAGTGCAATAAAGGGTGATACCCCCCTGCCCCCCTAAAGGAATTACCCCCGGGCCCCGCTAACGCGGGACCACTCCCTAAAGGGGGTAAAAAACCTGTCCTGCATTATATTATGATTATATGTCTGGGTTTATAGTCCCGCCCTAGCGGGATTGGGGGGTAATTTGTTTATTTCATCAAACAATGCCCTGAAACATTTCGCAGGTGTGTTCTCATCCTCTTCCGGCCTTCTCCCATAGTAAGCATCAAGGAACTGCCCTGCACCCGACCATATTGTCTGTACCATTCCCATAAAACGTTCCTTCATGACAGGTGTTGAATGTTCCCTGAACCTGACCATATCCTGTGCCTGTAAAATAGCATTTTCAGGCATCCGCCAGGGGCATGTCACAACACTCAGTCCCTTCATTGCAAAATAGACTGGTGTTTGGTCCGGCCTCTCATAATGCCAGTCACAAATAATAACATCCTTTGGAATCATATCCACAGCCCTGTATGTATTATTATAGCTGCCTTCCCACTCACCTATTCCTGTAGTTTTACCGTCAATAAGCCTGTCGCCCCATATCCACAGTTTTCTTCCCTTTTCAGCAAGATGATTACGTATTGTCCATACTTCTCCTGCAAATAACTCTGCTTTATCTTTTCCCGAGCATCGCGGACACTGTTTTTCTCCAATATAAAAAACCTCATCCATACCTGCATGGAATGCATCTGTCTCAAATAAATCACATATCTCATCAACCACATCAAACACAACATCATGTACTTCAGGGTGGAGCGGACAATAGCTCTTGCAGTAGAGACCGTCGGCATTAGGCCATTCATATTTTTCAGGCATCTTAACCTGTGGAGTTTCGTCAAATTGAGGGTATGCTTTAAGAAGATTCCCTGCACGCCCTGCCCATGACTGATGGCCTAATAAATTAATCTGTGGAATAATCATTATATTATTCTTTTTACAGATCTCAACAAGTTTTTTAATATCCTTTTTTGAAAGGGCTATGGAATCTCTTAATTCAGGACGACTCTCATACTGGTAATTGTAATCCACCCTCAGTATCAATGTGTTGACATGTCTTGGGGCAAGTTCTTCATCAATGAATTTTACAAATTCATCAACACCGTCAGGGTTTGGAGCACCAATACAAAAGCCGCGAACGGGCATGAGGTTGTCAATTTTTTCAGATGCCGATTGTGAAAATGCCTGTAATGAAAAGGCACATAATAATAATACAAAGAATTTTTTCATGGTATTCTACTCTAGATAAGATTTATATTGGATATAAAGTTATACAATTTTGAAATAGCTTAGATTGTATAGAAAAACCCCTTCTATTATCTGATGATAGATATTATACCTGTCTTCGGCTCAGATCCATCATTAAGATGAAGTATATAATGATATGAATCAGTCGGTAATTGTACTCCTTTAAAAGTACCATCCCATTCGTTTGCAGGAATATTTTTAGTATTGAAAACAAGTCTGCCCCACCTGTTAAACACAAAGACTTCTGCGTTTGGAAACATGTCAATATTCTTTATCTTCCATGTGTCATTAAAGCCATCATTATTAGGAGTTATAATCTGCTGTACCTCAAGACATCTTCTGGAACCGGTAACATCAATATCTATATCGATAGAAACGGCACATCCATTATTATCAGTAACAACTGCTCCATATGTACCTGCAGCTATATCGGACCGGTCCATAGTTGATACCCCATCCGACCATATTATAATATATGGTTGCGTCCCTCCGGTAATTGCCAGTGATATTGAACCATCAGTTTCACCGGGACAGGAAACATCATTCTTTGTATAATCTATTGAAAGTTCGTCCGGTTCAATGATTTCAACCGGAATATCTGTTATACAAAGATTTGCATCACGGACTGTAACTATATATGTTGACGATACAAGACCGTTAAATGTACCTGAAGCCTGGTATGTTCCACCATCCAGGCTATACTCATAAGGGAAAGTACCACCTGCTCCGGTTAAAATAACTGATCCGTCAGCTAAACCGAAGCATGAAACGTCTGTTTGAGAAGTAATACTACCTGTTAGTGCTGATGCCGGCTCGATAATTGTTACTATTATATTGAAGGTGTTCAGATTAAAATCCTGAACTGTTACAGTATAAACACCTGCCGCTAAATCTTCGAAGGTACCTGAAGTCTGATAAGATCCACTACCCAGCTTATACTGATAAGGGGTAGTTCCTCCTATTCCGGTAACGGTAACACTACCTGTTGACATACCAAAACAAAGTATATTGGTTTGTGAGGTTATACTGCCTGTTAAAGGTGGTGTAGAGGTAGTTATTGTTATATTGAAACTGCATGTAGCAGAGTTACCTTCATTATCGGTTACAACATATGTAACATTTGTTATACCGGTATTAAAGATATATGTTCCAATCTGGTTAATTCCTGAAGCCGGTGATGCAGCTGTCGTTGCTCCGGTTAATACCCAGGTTAAATCTGATATTGAGCAGTTTTCAAAAATAACAGGATCAGGAACGATTACTGTAGCATAACTAAATCCGGCATCTTCATTTTGTGAGATATCTGCGGTACAGGTGATTGCCGGGTCTTCATCATCGGTGACAGTGATATCCTGGGTACATGTG
>CAZDOM010000096.1:0-11562 GCA_964507015.1 uncultured Rikenellaceae bacterium
CCGGGCTCTACTCCAAAAGCCCCGGCAGCAGATAAGACATCGTCATTTACAAAGGTGAATTTAGCTGCCAGGGGAGCCAGAAATGCGCTGAAATTTGGATTTGGTTTATAATCCATTCCCAATGCTGTTAACAAGTAGGCAGGAGCAAACAGGTCAGAGATCTTATTTGTGACATCAGGATAATTATATCCGGGAGTCATCTGTGTTTTAAAATTTATAAGAGCAGCATAATAGAATTTGGAGAAAGACTGTCTCCCATATTTGGAGAGGAAATCTATTTTATCATCAGTCTTTTTGAAGATCTCATCCTTCCCTCCCTGTTTTAAAAGGCCATATCCAAGGTCGAGTGAATTATCCCAGGTCGATTTACCCTGTTTCAGGTTAGCAAAGAGGCTGAATATGCCGTTAACAGCCAGGGAGTTTTGTCCGCCGGCAACCCAGTTTGTCAGGGATGTCTGGGCAAGGTTTGCGGCGAGTACACCACCCGTTTTCCAGCCCATTATGGTATCAGCTGCCTGAGTACGGAGCTTTTTCTCTCCTTCGGTTACCTGGCTGAATGCAAGAATGCTGAAGAAGATAATTAGAATACCCGATAATGTAAGTCTTTTTTTCATTTAGTAATGATATTTGAAGAATTGCCGGAAAAAACTTGCTCTTTCCCAATACCCGGCTCGCTTATTTTTAATCCCTTGAATTCAGCTCCATGGACATCATCCAGGACAACTGCGGTTCTGTAGTCCTCCTTTTTACATGTCAAAGTTACATTTTCGAAAGTAATTCCCTTTGCATGACGGATATAAAATCCCCAGGCAGGCAGCTCCTTAAACATTGAAAACTCAGGGTAATTTGCAGCCAGTTCCGGTACTTTGTCAAGTTCGTCCAGGCCCACCTTCGCATAATTCGGATTTCCTCCTCCCGGATAATGGATCTCAATATTCCTGAGAGTTACATTTTCAATAAGTACATCCGGCATACCGACTATTGATGCCGGTGAAATATTTCGTGGCAGATCTTCTACAGGTCCTTCATAATTATATCCGGCATCGGGTTTTGTTATAGGGACCTCGGCATAGACATTCGTTATGGAAATATTATTCATTTTCCCTTTCCTTCCCTCCCTGCGCTCACCAATCCTCAGGAAAATGACATTTCCTGTATTTATGGATCTCAGGCTGTCCACTGTAATATTCTCCACAACACCACCATCGACTGCCGCAAAAGTAATTGCTGATCTGTAGGTGTCGAATACCAGGTTATTGATAATACTTATATTGCGAAAGCCTCCATAGGAAGCGGTACCGAACTTAATACCACTGGCGCTGGTCCGCACACGGTTGTTATAAATATAAATATTCCGGCAAACAAAATCGGGAGAGTGTGATTTAAGGCAAATGCCATCATCAGCTGCATCGAAATATGAATTTTTGATAATTACACTATCACAATCAACAATATCAATACCATCGTTATTCCAGTAGGATTTGCTGTCAACAATAATTCCGTCAACAACAAGATCCGTGCATTGATCATACTGCTGGTTCCAGCTACCGGGGTCCTTCAAGATAATCCCTTCGATCCTTATATTCCTGCAACCTCTGAAGTATATGTTCTGCGGACGTATTGTTTCTCTTGGGCGGTCATATTTTAATGGATCGTCTATTACCCCCTTATGGATAAGATCGACAAGATTATTTGCCACGGTAAATCCCTGTCCGTCAATAACACCTTTACCGGTAATTCCTATATTCTCCTGGCCGAGAGCAAAGATCATAGCGGTCCAGTTATGATTCTGCTCATAATCAAAAGGATTAGGAGATCCGACAAGAATAGCTCCCTCCTCGAGATGGATTATAACATTCGATTTAAGGTAAATCGTACCTGTAAGATACCGGCCTACATAAAAGACCAGTCGTCCGCCACCATTGGCACTTATAAAATCAATACCTGCCTGTATAGAGTTTGTATTTAAAGTTGTGCCATTGGATTTTATTCCAAACATGGAGGCATTATAATCCTTAGCTGTAATTTCAAGTAAGGATAAAAGGAATATCAAAGTTGTAAATACTTTTTTCAGTTTCATTTGTTATTTCTTCTGACAGATTAATATGAATTCTTTTGATTTCTCGTCCAGTTCATTCCCGTTAAAATCGCCCAGTATTTTATAATTTTCAAAATCAGATCTGTCAAGCAAATGTTCCAGCTCATACCTGAAGAAGTATCTCAACGGTGTTTTCCAGTGTTCCTGTTTTCCCTCTCCTTCTTCATCCCACTCAAGAAAGAAATCAATATTAATAAGCTGGTTTATCAGGTCCGGCTTTGTTGTTACAGTCCTCTTCATATGTCTTCCCGGTTCATATTCTCCTTCAAAATCTGTTACATTGTTTATACCATTAAGAAGCTGACCCAGGTCAGGGACAAACAGATCAAAAATAAACCTTCCACCGCCTTTAAGATGTTTGTAAGCATTGTTAAGCGCCGTTATCTGTTCCTCTTTTTCAATAAGATGCATAAAAACCCTGAAGGGAGCAATAACCAGGTCAAATTTGAAATTATACTTAAAATCAATTATGTTCTGGTTAGAGATTCTTTGATGTTCTTTCTTATCCAGTTTTGAAAGCAGTACAGAAATCATTGAGGGGCTGATATCAAATCCGTAAATATCTACCCCGTTTCTTAGTGCGTCAGTAAAGAATCTGCCCGTACCTGTCCCGATTTCAAGCACCCTGCCTTTTGTATGCATGATCTCCCTGAGATAGAATTCATGATCAACGCTGTCTCTCATATGATCATAGATCAGATCATAAAAACGTGCAAATGTTTCAGGATATTCGAATGCCATAGAATTGTAATTTATTAAAGGATAAATAATCCTCTAAATTACATATTTATGATCATTATTTATTTAACAAAAAATGATTATACCAGAACAGCGATACATTTTTATAAGAATAATTGGTTGTTGATTTGATGAAACTTTAAAGACCGGATAAAGAACTCCTAACCGGCACTCTTTTGTTTCCTTAACAATTCAAGATTCCTGTTGAAAACAGGTGAGTTAAAGGAAGGATCAAAAACCTGATTTGCTGTTACTTCACCTGTTCGGTGATTTATGTAACCCTTTACATAGTTATTTGGAAGGAGATAAACAGTATCGCCATTTTCATTTACGGAAGTATCGGCTTCAGTGAGAATGTTTTCAACAGCAATGCCATTCAGTCCGGATCTGTCAAGTTCGGTGGTATAATAATCAAAGATTTTTTCAGAAATAACCAGGATCATCAGATAGTCACCAAATGATTTCCGGTTATTATGTTTTATGAGAAGGTCAAGCCTGTCATTTGTTACCGGAAGGGCAGTTTTATAAAATGAATCGGCATAAAGAAATCCATCTTTTAAAATCCTTCTGGCAACATCCTCTTCTTTAGTGTAATGTATGAAAATCCTGGAGTTTAGTTTGTTTTCAAGAAGAAATTTCATAGGCTTCTCCTCAAACAATTTGTCATTGAAAAAAGTACTGTAATTGTGGACCTTTCTGAGTTCATTCATGAATCTGTTCAATTCCTCAGGATTCCAGCTCTTTTCAATGCCGGAAAGCCTTTTTACGGTAGATTCAATGAATATATTCTTTTTTGTAAGCAGAACATGCAGGTAGATAATATAACCGAGTAACAGGACAATTATTATTATGAACAGTAACTCAGGTGCCATCTTATTTATAATTAAAGCCTTGCAGCTAAATGTCTATATGTCAATTTTCATGCAAGTTAATAATAAATTTAAATCAAAACATCCATGATATGTCACTAATTTTAGATAAAAGATCAGGAATAATTTATTCTTTGATACCACTTACCTTATTTAATCTTATGTTACGATATTTTTGAAAAAGAGGGTGATAAATTAAAAATATTTATAAAAACTATTATTTTTGCACAATTTTGTATTAAAACACTTTTATTAACTGATAAATTTAAAAACACAAAGCCGGGACTTAAAAGAATTGCCATTAAGTTTTGGGAGTAATGTGATAATGCAGAGAGATGACTAACTTAGTACCACCAGGATGCCGGGGAGAGTAACAGAAGGCAAGGGACAGATAAGGATCAGATTGTTAAATTATTAACACCACTTCAATGAATTCAGGGAATGAAAAGATAAGAAAGTATTATGATATACTGCCTGAAAAGATAAAACAGGTCAGGGAGGTATTAAAGAGACCTCTTACGCTAAGTGAGAAGATCCTTTACAGTCATCTTTTTAAACCAGCTGAGGAAAAACCTTTTCTGAGGGGGATCGATTATGCTGAATTTGCCCCCGACAGGATTGCCATGCAGGATGCCACAGCACAGATGGCATTATTACAATTCATGGTTACAGGTAAAAAATCATCATCTGTATCTGCTTCAGTACATTGTGATCACCTGATAACAGCCAGAGAGGGAGCAGAAAAAGACCTGAAACACGCACTTGAAGTGAACAGTGAGGTGTATGATTTTCTCAGTACTGCCTCATTAAAATATGATATTGACTTCTGGGAGCCAGGTTCAGGTATTATTCACCAGATAGTACTTGAAAATTATGCCTGGCCGGGAGGGATGATGATAGGAACAGATTCTCATACCCCTACAGCCGGAGGTCTCGGGATGTTAGCAATAGGTGTCGGGGGTGCTGATGCTGTTGATGTAATGACTGGTATGGGATGGGAGCTCAAATTCCCAAAAATTATTGGTATAAAACTTACCGGGCAGCTTAACGGATGGGTATCATCGAAAGATATAATCCTTAAAATAACAGGTATGTTATCTGTCAGGGGAGGAACAGGATCCATAATTGAATATTTTGGTGAAGGAGCAGAATCATTATCTGCAACAGGTAAAGCAACCATATGTAATATGGGTGCTGAAACAGGAGCCACATGTTCACTTTTCGGGTTTGATAAATCAATGGCTGATTATCTTGCTGCAACGGGAAGGAAAGAGATAGGAGATTATGCAACCAGGGTAAAAGAATATCTGACTACAGATCCCGAAATCCTTGAAAATCCGGCAGAATATTATGATAATTACCTTGAAATAAACCTGTCTGAACTGGAGCCATACATTAACGGTCCATTTACGCCTGATCTTGCCACACCAATATCTAAAATGAAAGATGAGGCAGCGAGGAACAACTGGCCGGAAAAGATATCTGCAGGACTTATCGGATCATGTACAAATTCATCATATGAGGATCTTTCACGCGCATCTTCTGTGATAAAAAATGCTATGGATAACCATGTTATGCCAAGATCTGAACTTCTTATTACTCCAGGTTCTGAGCAGATAAAGATGATTGCTGAAAGAGATGGTTACCTGGAGATTTTCAGGAAAGCAGGAGGTGAAATATATGCAAATGCATGCGGCCCCTGTATTGGACAATGGTACAGGAATGGTAGTGAGGATAAACCGGTTAACTCAGTAGTCCATTCATTCAACCGTAATTTTGCAAAACGGACAGATGGAAATCCCAATACCTACGCCTTTGTTGCCTCTCCTGAAATTGTTGCTGCACTTACACTTGCTGGTGTACTTACTTTTAACCCGATAACCGATTCACTTGTAAATGATGAAGGAAACCAGGTAAACCTTGCAGAACCGAGAGGGATGGATCTTCCCCCTTCCGGTTTTGGCAAAGCTGCTGCCAGACCACAAAAACCTGTTAAAATTAAATTACCGGAGATTGTTATAGATCAGGGCTCGGAAAGACTTCAGATACTCAAACCTTTTAAAGAATGGGATGGTAAGGAGATGTCCGATCTGCCTCTTTTGATTAAGATAAGCGGGAAATGTACAACAGACCATATCTCAATGGCCGGTAAGTGGCTGAGATATCGCGGACATCTGCAAAATATCTCGAAGAATTACATGCTGGGGGCAGTCAATTCTTTCAATAATAAAACAGGTCTTGTACTGAATCAGTATACAGGAATTTTTGATACAGTTCCATCAGTAGCTGAAGATTATAAAAGAAAAGTAAAGGGATCGGTTGTAATAGGAGAGGAAAATTTCGGAGAGGGTTCCTCACGTGAACATGCTGCCCTGGAACCACGATATCTTGATGTTAAAGTTATTATAGTGAAGTCATTTGCACGTATCCATGAAACAAACCTGAAGAAACAGGGTGTACTGGCATTGACTTTTGCTGATCAGGATGACTATGACAGGATAAGGGAAGATGACAGGATCGATATAACAGGACTGAAAGATTTTTTCCCCGGTAAACAGATTAAGGTAACCCTTAAACACTCTGACGGTTCCCGTGAAACTTTCCCGGTGAATCACTCATATAATATGATTCAGATTGAATGGTTCAGGGAAGGAAGTGCTCTAAATGTTATTAGAAAAAGAATCTGATAATGGAACCAGGAAAGATAAGATTGAAAAATGAGAAGCTTTTAATTCCGGATTATCCGGTAATCCCGTTCATTGAGGGTGACGGAACCGGCCCTGATATCTGGAAAGCCGCAGTCAGGGTTTTTGATGCAGCAGTAGAAAAGAGTTTTAACGGTAAGAAAAAGATATACTGGAAAGAGCTTCTTGCAGGAGAAAAGGCATTTAACCTTACCGGCAACTGGTTGCCCGATGAAACACTAACAGCATTCAGGGATCACATGGCAGGTATAAAGGGTCCCCTTACCACACCTGTGGGTGAAGGAATGCGTTCCCTGAATGTTACCCTGAGGCAGGAACTCGATCTATATACCTGTTACAGACCGGTCAGGTATTTTAAGGGTGTGCCGAGCCCGGTATTAAAACCTGAACTTGTTAATATGCATATTTTCAGGGAGAATACCGAGGATATTTATGCGGGAATTGAGTATATGTATGGGACTCCTGAAGCAGAAAAACTTGTGAAATTCCTGATAGAGGAACTGGGAGTTACAAAGATCAGGTTTCCGAAAACATCATCTCTGGGGATCAAACCGGTATCTCTGGAGGGTACAGAAAGACTTGTAAGACAAGCAATAAAATTTGCCGTTGAAAGAAAGCTTCCTTCTGTTACATTAGTCCATAAAGGTAATATAATGAAATATACTGAAGGTGCCTTTATGAAATGGGGATATTCCCTTGCGGAGAGAGAATTCGGGGGCAGAATATTTACATGGGAGCAGTATAAAGAAATTGCAGAAACAAATGATAAAACAGAGGCAGATAAAATGCTCTCAGAGGCTAAAGGGAGAGGGAAGGTGATAATAAAGGATGTTATCGCAGATGCCTTTCTTCAACAGATATTAACAAGGCCGGCAGACTATTCAGTGATTGCCACCCTGAATCTTAACGGCGATTATATATCTGATGCCCTTGCTGCAATAGTGGGAGGTATAGGTATGGCCCCCGGAGCTAATATCAATTTTGATACAGGCCATGCAATATTTGAAGCAACTCACGGGACCGCACCAAAATATGCAGGACAGGATAAGGTAAATCCAGGTTCAGTTATTCTGTCAGGTGCACTTATGTTTGAATACCTGGGATGGGATAAAGCAGCCGGATTAATATATAGCGGACTTGAGAAAAGTATAATGGCAAAAAAAGTAACATACGATTTCCATCGCCTGATGAAAGAGGCAACGCTTTTAAAAACATCTGAATTTGCAGATGAGATAATTAAAAATATGTAATTCATTAAACAATAATCATCGTAATGAATAACGAAGAATTTTTCGCAAACCTTGAAGGTTCTGTAAAAAATGCCTGCCAGATAGATAATGAACTTTTTGAGAAGTATGATGTAAAAAGGGGTTTGAGAAACACCGACCGTACCGGTGTTCTTGTAGGCCTTACTAATATTGGTGATGTTATTGGATATGAGAAGAGGAATAACGTTATAGTACCGGTACCCGGTAAGCTTCTCTACAGAGGAATTAATGTTGAGGAGATAACACACGGCTTCCAGCGGGAGAACAGGCATGGATTCGATGAAGTTATTCATCTTCTTCTTACAGGCAGGTTGCCAGATCAAAATGAACTTGATGAGTTTTCATCCCACCTGGCTTCACTCAGGGGATTACCCGACAGCTTTATTAAAGACATGATACTCTCTATGAAAGGGAAGGATGTTCTAAATATTCTAGCCCGTTCTGTTCTTGGTTTGTATACACTTGATGATGATCCGGAAAATATTTCCCTGAATAATATGATCAGGCAATCTCTGAACCTGATAGCCAAATTCCCTGCTATAATTGCATACTCGTACCAGGCACTGAGGCATGCCTACCAGGGTAGAACGCTCTCTATCAGGCATCCGCAAGCCAATCTGACAACAGCAGAAAATTTTCTTCATCTTATCAAGGGCAATGGTGCCTATTCACGTCTGCAGGCTGATCTGATCGATCTTGCACTGGTTCTGCATGCAGAACACGGGGGAGGTAATAACTCAACCTTTACCATGAGGGTCACCAGCTCCACTGAAACAGATATCTATTCAGCAACAACTTCAGCTATAGGTTCTTTAAAAGGTCCGTTGCACGGAGGTGCTAACCTCAAGGTGCTCGGTATGATGGAGGATATAAAGACGAATGTACATAACTGGAAGGATGAGAGTGAGGTTGAAAATTACCTGTTGAAGATACTCAGAAAGGAGACCTTTGACGGCACGGGTAAAATTTATGGTGTCGGACATGCTGTATATACAATTTCTGATCCACGTGCAATATTACTGAAGGAAAAGGCAAGATTACTGGCCGATGAGTCAGGAAAGACAGACGAATTTGAACTCTATTCGATGGTCGAAAGGATAACCCCCGAAGTCTTCAGCAAATTCAAAGGGGAACAATCAGTAAAGGTTGTTTGTATAAATGTCGATTTTTATTCGGGCTTTGTCTATTCCTGTATAGGGATACCAAAAGAGCTCTTTACTCCGCTCTTTGCAATGGCCAGGATAGCAGGCTGGTGTGCCCATAGAATTGAAGAGCTGACTTTTTCAGCAAAAAGAATAATAAGACCGGCATTTAAAAATGTATACAGCCGCAAAGAATATATACCGATTGGAGAAAGATGATTGACTAATAATTCTCTTCCTTCACCTGCATGAATGATTTAGGGTGAAGGCAAGCAGGTCATGTCTCAAGTGCTTTTGCCTGATTCTGTTCTGTCAGGATTCCTTTAACTGATTTAGACTTACTTCACTATTTTAAAAATTATTTACATTTTAAGATTCATGAATTCCCCGCAAAATACATTTCTTTGAAATCGGTTGTATTTGAAATTGTCGTTTATCAGTTTTCCATCCGGGGATTTACAGCATTATTGTATATAGATCCGAAAGTATAGGTGAATCCCACACTTGTATAGTATTGGTAATCTGTTGCCTGCATTTTCCTTCTGAGAAGTATGTCCTCAAGGGATGCATCACCTATCGGCAGCGAGATTTGATCATGTATAAGACTTGCACTTCCATAGATATTAAATGACAGACCTTTAACTATTCTTAAACTTGCACTAGTATATAATCTGAGATTGTTGAACGACCAGTCGAAAAAATAATTACTCCAATCAAGTGAAGTATATAATGAACCCCATTTCTGTATATACCTGAAGGATGCTGTTAATGACTGAAATGCTATCGTCTCTTTCATCTTCAGCCTTGTTGTTTCTTCAGTATAATCGTTGATCTCGACACCGGTGTAGTATGTAAGAGTTAATATGCGACGTGTCGATTCTGAATAAGGGAAAAAATCATATTCAATTCCGGGTGCGATTTTGACAGAAAAGTCATAATTGCTGTACGAAGATGATTGAATATAAGATTTTCCACCCAGAGACCAGTGATCACCAAGACTTTTAACATAAGAAATTTCTCCATAGTAATTTTTAAATTTACTTATATATGTAGTATCCTGGTATTTGTTTTTATCAGACTGAAAATCCATTCCTGCACTGGATTGAAACTTTGATTGTTCTGTTATCCTGTTTGCCGACATATAGCCATATATATAACCATAATTATATGTTTTTTGTGCATTGGCATATGCATGGAGTGAAACACTATAAACCCAGTTGTTCCATTTATCTGTGGATACGGTTTCAGAAAGCGACTGAGTAAAATTAATATCAAGATATCGTGCAAGAGGCGTTTTGGCTACATATCTCATTAATCCCAATTTTAACGTTTTGGCTTCCTTTGCTCTTCGCATATCATATGTGTCATCCGGACTGATATTACATTTGAGTGTATCAGCCATACCCTTGTATTCACCCTGGCCGACAATGAAAAATGTTGTAACACTGCCACCGGATCCGGCGGATTCATAAGCTGTAATAATATAAACGTCAGCAACTTTTCTGTCCCTGACATAATTAATGAAAGGAATCTCTCTTTTTATGTAGTCACTGGCATCCATGAAAACATTGAGAGCATCTTTTCGCAGGGTATCCGATTCAGGAATTTCTTCCTGGGAAAATACCGGTATGTATACCGATAAGAAACTCAATAAAATCAGAAATTTTTTCATCTTTCAGACAGATTAGGTAATTATTTAACAATAACGAAGTTATGCAAATAATTATTGCCACCGAATTTAATTTTTCAGTAAAAAATACCCTGGCACCTTTGTTCGCAAAGATACCAGGGCAAAAATTATACTTGTCTTAGAATATTACAGAAGAGAGCCTATATCACGAACTTATTCTGAAATAGAAATTGAAATACCCCCGCTACCGGAATTGCCAAAGCGTGGATTTACAACATTGTTATATATCGAACCGAAAGTATAGGTAAACCCAAAACTGGTAAAGTATTCAAACTGTGTTGCAAGCTCTTTTCTCTGCAGTAATATCTGGTCTACAGGAATATCCTCCTTTACAAGGTTAAGCTGATCATGTACCATCGCTGCGCTTCCGACTAGTGTGACTGATAATCCTTTGGCTATCCTGAGATCGAGATAACCAAAGATTGAAAGATTATTTTTCGACCAGTCGTGAAGATAGTTACTGTATTCAACTCCTATGTCAATACTGCCCCATTTCTGTACAACTTCGTAAGAAGCAGATAATGAGTGCTGCCAGAGATTTTCCTTTATTTTATCATAGATTGTAGAGTCCATATAACTTACATAGTTAAAACCAGCTGTATAAAGAATCCTTAGCTGGCGCCTTGTTGATTCCGAATAGGGGAATACGTCATATTCTATCCCCGGCATTATGGAATAGCTGAATTTTTGATTGCTGTAAGATGATTTACCAAGTCTTGCTGATCCGCCATAAGACCAGTGGTCATTTATACTTTTAACGATCAGGGCATTGAAAGATTCGGAAGTATTCGTTCCGGTAATTATTGTGGTGTCGTTTATAATAAATTTATCTTCATTCCGGCTCATTACCGACCGGAGATTAATTTTCCAGTCTTCGGTAATTCTTGCCGCATTTATATTACCAGAAAGGTAATAGGATTTATATGTTTTTTCACCCTGCAGAAATCCATTGATTGAAGATCTGAATACCCAGCTGTTCCATTTATCTGTCGATACTGTCTCCTTAAGAGGTTCGGTAAAGGAAACCTTCATGTACTTTGCCAGAGGGGTTT
>CAZDOM010000097.1:0-10291 GCA_964507015.1 uncultured Rikenellaceae bacterium
ATCTCACAGGATTGGCTAACTGGGTCGATTCCGACTTCGATGCATTGGATTACCGCTCAGCAACACTTCATGCAGGTTATCTGCTGAGAAGGAACTTAAGACTTGTGACAGAATATACATACTATTTCTCCGGAATAACAAACGGAATGGTAAATGCAGGGTTTGTCTCTGCATTCTGAGTAAATTACCTTCTTTTAAAAGGATTTATTAAATAATCTTGTTATATTTTGTGAATTACTTTGTGTTCCTTAGTGTATCTCTTTGTGATCCTTTGTGGTTAAACTCTGTTTATTCTGAAGCAGCACTTATGATTTAATAAGGTAACATAAAGAAATTGAGTGTATTATTTTTTGAAAGCCATTATAGTCTCATAGACTCTTTTACGTGTCTCTTCAGGTGTCGGGTTAAGTTCTTCTGTAGTAAATGTGCTGTTCTTTATATCTATTTTCTCAAATACCATGAGATAGAGGTTAAAGATGATCTCAAGGCTTAATTGGTATCTGGGTTCATGCAGCGGCTCTATCTTTTTTATCATTTCATTGGTTTGAGAGAGGTATACCTCTGCCATTGAAAGATAATCCTTTACAAGGTTCCGGAAATTATCACTTACAGGATTTCCCCGGGCGATCTCTTTAAGATTGTGTCGTGTCAATCCATGTTTCTCTATCAGATCATCAGCAAAATAATTCAGGTTACTGAGCTGATCCTTCTGGAAGTCACGGATTATATGTACGATATAACTAAAAAAGGCACAAGGTGTTGCAGTCTCCTTTACATCAAAAGCGGGCACTTTATAGTTCCCATCTTTCATATTGAGACCGTTGAGGTGTACAAAAATAGAGGCAGGAGCTATTGAGGCACCCTGCGAGTACTTAAGAAAAGATTCAATAGTGGGGAACCCGTCATTATGTATATCGTAGATCATTGACATGGCAAAAGCCTCAAGTGGCCACAACGGGATACTGAATTTTTTAAAAGTATATATCAGCTCTTCCTGCATCGGGTTACAACCTTCCGATTCAATGATCATTCTTAGCCATTCATTTACATTCGCAATAAATACCTTCCTGTCAGCTTCATCAATTACTTTATGTGACGACTTGTAATCGTCTATCATATCGTCAATTCTGCGCATAAATTTATAGAAGATCTCCGCAGCACAGTATCTCTCCTTTTCCCAGAATCTGGCAGCAATGAGTATATTCGGGTGTTTCTCTATTTTATGAAATTCAATTGAATTAAAGATATTCAGAAAATCGTTTCTAAGTGAACTCATTTAAAAATCATGTTAATTACTTTTTAACTCGTTTTTTTCATTTAAAATCCTTTCAGCAACCAGCTTTGCAGAAATCAGAACATTGGGTATTCCGTTTCCCGGATGTGTGCTGCCCCCTGTAAAATAGACATTGTTATACCTGTCATGACGGTTATGTGGCCGGAAATAACCCATCTGAAGGATATTATGTCCCAGGCTCCCGAACACTGATCCCCTGGAAATATTACAGGTATTCTCCCATCTCTCAGGGGTATGTACTATCTCAAACTTGATATGTTGTTCGATATCATCAAGTCCTAATTTTTTCAGTCGTTCAATGACTCCATTGCGTGCAGTTTCTTTTATAGCATTCCAGTCCTGTTTTTTCCTTTTATCCAAATGTCCTGTGGCAATAACCAGGGATATGGTATCGTGTCCCGGAGGTGCAGCAACAGGATCTGACCGGCAGGGGGCATGTAAATAAAAACTTGGTTTCCCGCCAACAGTTTTGTCGATCATTACCCTGTCGAGACCATCTCTGAATTCATCTGACAGGAAAACGGAATGGTGATCAAGCTGAGGATAGACTTTGTCCAGTCCCCAATGAAAAGAAATGGCAGAACATGAGTATTTAAGTCTGTCAAGATGTTTTGATTTTCTCTTATCAGGAAGCAGCCGGCGATAAACATAAGGCAGGTCAGCATTTGCTATGACAATGTCAGATTCATGGAATGACCCGTCTTCAAGTGATACTCCTGCAGCCTTGTTGTTTTTAATAGAGATCTTTTGAACGGGACTGTCGAAATGAATATGTACACCTGATGATTCAGCAGTATTAATAAGCTTTTCAACGATTCCGTACATGCCCCCCTTAGGGAAAAATGATCCCTCGGTAATTTCAGCAGCAGGTACCATTGAGAAGAGGGCAGGGGAGTTAAAAGGACTCTGCCCCACATAAATATTCTGGAATGTATATGCCATCAGCAAATGTTTGTTCCTGAAGAATCTACGGGCATAATTCCAGTTTGAGATAAATACTTTAAGCCTGATGAGCAGGCCGATATTCTTAAAATTGACAATCTGGAAAATGTTATAAAAATTACGGTTTATCAGCTTGCTCATGCCAAGTTTATAAATATAATATCCTTTGGATACATATTTTTCAGATTTCTCAAAGCTGCCAGGCTCAATTTTCTCAAGCTGTGGTTTCATTCTCTCCCTGTCGGAGCTGAATTCGAGGGAGCTGCCATCATCAAAGTGTATCTTGTAGAGGTCTTTAAGAGGGAAGAGATCTTTACCCTGCTCGAGATTAATACCAAGAGAACCGAAAATATCATGATAAATACCCGGCATCATCAGCATTGTTGCACCAAGGTCGAAACGATGGCCATCATGAATTATCTGTCCACAACGACCTCCGGGAGTATGATTCTTTTCAAAGATATCAACCTTATAACCTTCCCGGGCCATGTAAATAGCGGTTGTAATTCCTCCTATGCCGGCACCAATGATAATTGCCTTCCTGGGTTCAGCCATATTCAGTATTTATCAGGTTCCGTGCCGTTTCATTATCTCTTTCCAGGTGGTAATAATTATTTTATTATCCTCAAGGAATTTCTTTACCACAGGGTCTGAAAAGAGTTGAGCATCCCATACCCTTTGCTGCCATGGATCCATTATAGCCTTAAGAATATCTGTTTCGACCGAAGGGTGGAAAATAATCTCAGTAAGACCCGGTTTCAATGAGTTCAGCAGTTTAAAGAAGTTCTCACGTTTATTTTCGTAGCTGCTGCCATCGGGTACGCTTGAAAAATTATCAAGTTTTGGCAGAGTATAAGTATCCAGTAAATCCACGACTTCATTGTTGATTGGATAACCGGCCTGTTTGAAGAATTCTGCTATTTCAGGATCGGACAGATCTATTGCATTGGCCGGCAGTTTATATTCATTTGCAATTTTCAAAAATACCTTCAGGTAATCTGTTGTTCCATAAAGTGTTCCCATATGAGTGTCGATATGGGTTGGTTTAAAACCCAATGCCAGTACCTTATCTATTTGAGCACGAACTTCTGTTTCAATCTCTCCGGCTGTAGCATGTGTAACCACATCCGGTACATCATGCCACATTTTGCCTTCGGGATCAATTAAACCAGGCACCAGTGAGGAATCTGAAACAGGCCCCCAGCGGTAATCTTTCCATTCGCTTGTGAGCGTAAGATGAATACCTACATCGGGTGATTCCTGTGTTTTTGCCCACTCTATCAGCGCTTCAGCATATGGACAAGGTACCATAACTGCGGTAGAATTTATATCCCCCATCTCAAAATAATGTTCAATGGCTATATTAGCCTCCTCACACATGCCTGCATCATCACAATGAAGCAATATGACCTTGCTGCCGGCAGGGTAACCAAGTTTATCAGCATTCGTAACTCTTTTTTCTGATGAACAATCTGCAATAATTAAAGTTGCTGCCAGAGCAAACAGAAGCAGTACCGGAATGACAAGTTTTACTTGTTGATGTTCTTGTTTTTCTTTTTTCATGGTATTTTTCTTTATAAGAGGGTATAAATTTAAAAATATTTTACCACGGAGTAACACGGAGTTAACACTGATTTAGTTTTCTGTATTATTAACTTTTATGGAAGGAGAGTGATTTTTATACCTCAGGCAATAGATAAACATAAGTAATGCTGAAAGGGCAGCTGTTGCAGCACCGAAGTAAAAAGGGATTGAAGAATTAACATTGTCATAAAGATAACCGGCAATCAGACTGGCAGGGAGCAGGGTGATACCAAGAAGGGCATTATAGATACCCAGTCCGGTTCCTCTTTTATTATTGTCAGTCATTTCTGATATGAATGCTTTCTGGATCCCGTCAGTTGCTGCTGAGTAGAAACCATAGAGAGCAAACAGGCTGATAATTATACCGGTAACAGAGGTTGTTCCGAAACCAAAATAGACAATAGCGTAGATTATGAATCCTCCAATGAGAAGCTTCTCTTTACCTATTTTATCGGAGAGGGATCCCAGCGGAACAGAAGCAATAACAGACACGCTATTAGTGATCAGGTATACCAGTGGTATAAATGCAACTTTAACACCTGTCTCATTTGCCTTTACCAGCAATAGGGCATCTGTTGAATTACCAAGTGTAAAAATAAATAAGATGCCAAGGAAGAAGTAGTATTTAGCCGGAAAATCATTAAAATGAAATCTGGCAAAAAGTTCCTGCCCGGGTTTTCTTGCCTCCTTTATTCCGAAGATAATAACTAAAATAGCAATTATGGCAGGTATTCCTGCGATAAGAAAGATAAACCTGTAACTCTCATGGGAAAATGATAGTATTACGAAAGCAGCCAGGGGACCTGCTATAGCGCCGCTGTTGTCCATTGCTTTCTGGAGACCGAAGCTCCTGCCTGTTTCATTATTCAGTACCGAACCGGCAATAAGACTGTCCCGCGGGGCAGTCCGGATCCCTTTCCCGAATCTTTCTATAAACCTGAGTATCAATACTTGAAACGGAGAGACAACAAATGTATACAGCGGGAGGATTAACGCTGATATACTGTAGCCAATAATCATAAAAGGCTTATTCTTTCCTAATTTGTCGCTCCAGAAACCCGACAGTGCCTTTATAAGAGATGCAGTACTTTCAGCAATTCCTTCTATAGCCGCCAGACTAGTTTTGGTGGCCCCTATTGACATAAGGAACATTGGCATTACAGAATAAACCATCTTTACGGAAGTATCCGTAAGGAAGCTGGTAATGCCAGTATACAGAATATTCTTTTTATATCCGAATAAACCGGTTTTCTTTACTTTAACTGTTCTTTTCATCCCGGGTAGTATTTATTCCGAGAAGTTTAAATATATCAACAACCAGGATTGGGATAAGTGACATTAAAACTACCATAATCCAATGCTTACCATCCATCGCTGTAAGGCTGAAAGCTTCCCTTACCGTAGGTATAAGAAGTACAATAAGAGCCAGTCCTGCCGACGCCAGGATAGCGAGAATTAACGGTTTATTCTTTAATGGGTTTATTGCCAGTGAGCACTTGGTGTTAGAGTGCATGTTCCTTACATGTACCAGCTGCACGAACATAAGAGTGGCAAATGCCATAGTCTGACCCAGTGTTTCTCCTCCCTCACGTAAGCCTGTTATATAGGCTATTAATGGTATGGTCCCGATCATGATCCCCTGGTACAATATTCTCCACACCATTCCCCTTGTCATAAATCCCTTTTTTGATTTACGTGGTTTTCGCTGCATTAAGTTCTCTTCAGCGGGATCAACACTCAGCGCAAGAGCTGGAAGACTGTCGGTTACAAGGTTAACCCATAGAATATGAATTGGCAGAAGCGGTATTCCAAGATTCATAACTGAAGTTACAAAAAGGAGGAATATCTCTCCTATATTTGTTGAAAGAAGAAACTGGATAGCCTTGATGATATTATCATAGATTCTCCTTCCTTCTTCCACAGCCGACACTATAGTTGCAAAATTATCGTCGGTAAGTACCATATCAGATGCTCCCTTTGCCACATCTGTCCCGACAATTCCCATAGCTGCTCCTATATCTGCCTGTTTAAGTGCCGGGGCGTCATTTACGCCATCACCCGTCATGGCGACAATCTCACCATGTGCCTGCCATGCTTTTACAATACGTACCTTGTGTTCCGGATCCACCCTGGCGTATACCGAGTATTTCGCTACGTTTTCATTCAGTTCTTCCTCACTCATTTTTTCAAGATCAGCTCCGGTAACAGCAAAATCCCCTTCCCTGTAAATTCCTATTTCACGGGCTATGGCCATTGCTGTACTCTTATGATCTCCGGTTATCATAACCGGTCTGATTCCAGCTGTATTGCATTTTTCAACAGCATCAATTGCCTCAGGTCTTGCCGGATCGATCATCCCCAGGAATCCCATGAAAATAAGCTCCTTCTCAAGCTCACCTGTTTCAATATGCTGAGGTTTCCCGGGAAGATCCTTATATGCCATCGCCAGGATACGCAATGCCGAATTTGCCATTGCCTCATTTGTATTATGTATTTTTTCAATATCCTCTTTCGTGATTTGACTGGTTTCACCATGTATGATTATCCTGTTACATACACTCAAAACCTCATCAAGGCCCCCTTTGACATTTACCCTTGTGGTTTGTTCATCGATTCTGTTTACTGTTGTCATCCTTTTGCGTTCGGAATCAAATGGTATTTCAGCAACACGAGGATATTTCTTTTCAAGGTCATTCTTATATACCCTGTAAAGGATGCCAAAATCTATCAGGGCAGTTTCGGTAGGATCACCAGTAAATTCATATTTACTATCTTCACCGATACTGTACTGTGCATCAGCACATAATACTGATATTAGAAGAAGTTTTTTTTCTTCCTCGTTAAGTTCAGTTGCCGGGGCAGACCTATTTATATTATCTCGCTGATGGTTTACATAAGCCTCAACGACGGTCATTTTATTCTGCGTGAGTGTACCGGTCTTGTCGGAGCAGATCACTGTTGCACTGCCAAGTGTCTCGACAGAAGGAAGTGTACGTATTATGGCATTTCTTCTTACCATACGCTGAACTCCAATAGCCAGTACGACTGTTGAAACTGCCGGGAGCCCTTCAGGTATCGCAGCGACAGCAAGGCTGACAGCTGTCATAAACATTCTTATTATGGAATTCCCGTATAGGACGCCAACGGCAAAAATCACCGCACATATTATCAAAGCTGCAATACCAAGCACCTTGCCTAGTTGTTCCAGGCGCCTGCTCATAGGTGTTTCAGTATCGACTGTCTGCTGCAGCATATCAGCAATCTTGCCCACCTCAGTTTGCATACCTGTTGAGACTACAATACCCCGGCCACGGCCATAAGTAACAATACCGCTTGAAAAAGCCATATTGGTCCTGTCACCAAGTGCAATCTCATCATCCATAATTACGGCAGTACCCTTTTCAACAGATACCGACTCACCTGTCAGGGCTGATTCCTGGATTTTCAGGTTAACAGCCTCAATAAGGCGTAAATCAGCCGGAATTATTGCACCTGTTTCAAGGATTACTATATCACCAGGTACAAGCTCCCTGGAAGGGATCTCTGACACATTGCTGTCCCGCAATACTTTTGTCTCAGGTGCAGCCAGGTTTTTCAAGGCTTCAAGGGAAGATTCAGCTTTCTTTTCCTGGAAGGCTCCCACAAAGGCATTGAGGATAAGAATACCCAGTATGATAAAAGTGTCGAGCAATCCTCGACCCTCTATGATACCAACGACTCCTGATATAGCTGCCGCGATGAGCAGAATTATGATCATGAAGCTTTTAAACTGGGCAAAAAACATCTGAAGGAAGCTCTTCTTTCTTTTTGATGTAAGCTGATTATAACCATATTCGTTAAGCCTGCGGTTAACCTCTTCTGATGATAAACCGCCGGATTCAGATGTTTTGATCCATTTAACGATATCTTCGATTTCCTGGCTATAATAACGTGTCATGGGGAATTATTGATAATACCTGTTTTGCAGTCAGGAGGTAACTCCATTAACCGGCAGACTTACCTGTAAGATCAGGTAAATCAACAGTTGGCATAAAGCTGTATTTTATATCAATGGTGATCCTGTCACCATCAAAAGTACAGGTTAATATTTCGGTATGGGGACTCTCAATATACCGCAGGGTAAGTTCCAGTGTCTTTTCATCTCTCCACCTGTAGATGCCGGCTGTTTGCACAGGAGGAATACCGGCAAGGTGTCCCCTGGCAGCCAGCAATAAATTGGGCCCGGGTCTTGTTGTTGTCCCCTTAACCCAGTTTTCACTTCCGAAACCAAATTCCCAGGATTTTTCAAAATAATCCATTGTTATCTGGCAGGTGTTCTCGTTAAAATTGAAAGAGATGGCTTCCAGCCTCCTGTCGTTAGAGTCAATGTTATACTTTTTACCTGATATCTCTTCCTGTAGCTGTGAACCTGTTCCTTCAACTGGTACTTTTACTACCAGGGATGCGAGCATATGTTTCAATATTTCATCTGCTTCCTTGTTTTTCGGAAGCTTCTCATCCTGTATTGACGGCAATAAATATTCCCAAACAAGATTGAGTTCACCCTGCAGATCCTGTGATTCACATGTTATTGCAACAACAGCATCCTTATCAGGCATAACGATTATGTATTGTCCATATGCTCCGTCGGCTCTGAATGCATTATGCCGGCATTTCCAGAACTGGTAGCAGTAACCCTGCATCCAATCGCTTGAATCCTTAATCGGTTGCGGAACAGCAGGAGCCTGGTCAATTTTGAAAGTAGTTGCTTCATTTACCCATTCTTCGGGGATAATCTGTTTTTCATTCCATTTGCCTTTTTGAAGGTATAACTGTCCGAATTTAGCCATATCCTCAGTTTTGAGTCTCAATCCCCATCCTCCGGTATTGATACCAATAGGATCTCTCTCCCAGTCCATGCCTTCAATTCCCAGGGGTTCAAAAAGACGAGGGGTGAGATAATCTATGACCGGTTCTCCTGTAACCTTCTGTACTATAGCAGATAACATATAGGTGGCCATTGAATTATAAAGAAATTTTGTTCCGGGGTCATTGACAACAGGAAGGGAAAGGAAAGCCTTTGCCCAGTTATCATAATTTGATGTAACCTGCCTGGTAGGATCAGGATCGAGTCCTGCAGACATTGTCAGGAGATCCCTGATTTCCATATCGGCAAGGTATGGACTTACCGTATCGGGAAGATCCTCAGGGAAAAATGATATTACCTTATCGGTAACACTGATAAGATTCTCTGTAACAGCAAATCCAACAGCCGTTGAGGTAAAGCTCTTGCTCGTTGAATAGAGTGTGTGTTTAAGGCCGGGGGTATAGGGAGACCACCAGCCTTCAGCAATAACTTTCCCATGGCGAAGAAACATGAGACTGTGAAATTCATGCTTGCCTTTTTCTGCTATCTTCAGGAAAGCAATTATTCCTTCAGAATTGACCCCCTCGGCTTCCGGAGTGCTGCGGGGTAGTTCACCACGCTGATCTGCTCTTTCATTTTTACAGGAAAGAGTCAGCGATAATAATATAACAAATGATGTGAATAAGAATTTGTAAAACGATCTCATGATAACAGTAATTTAATTTATCAGTAATTAAAAGAGAAAATAAAATTACTATTCCATGTTTAAAATTCTATTTAAAAAGAAAGATTTCTTCAATTTTTGTATCAAATACCCTTGCTATATCATATGCAAGTTTAAGTGAGGGATTATATTTGTTTTTCTCAAGGAAGACAATTGTTTCCCGTCTCACATTGACCTTTTTAGCCAGATCATCCTGAGTAAGGTTATACCTGGCCCTGTATTCCTTTATCCTGTTATTCATTTTTGATCCCTGTGAAATTTAATATAAGCCAGCAGACTGCAAAGATGACAGCCATGCCAAGTATCCCGATACCGATTATTGTATGGGTTTCACAATTAATCTTTTCTGAGAAGTACATTATGGCAAGCCATAAATAGAGAGAGATATAGAAGGCCAGGGATGAGGTCTTCCTCATCACTTTTCTTGATAATTCATCTTCTGTGGGTTCTCCTCTTTTTGCACTTGCGAGCCGTTTAAATCCGATGAATACTGCAAAAGCAACCACGAGTATTATAACACCAAAACCAGCAATATCGGTAAATCCTAAATCTCCCGATGTGTTAGCAATCCATAATCCAACTGTTACAAGTAACATTGCCGCTACAACAAAAACTAAAACTGCCTTTTTCATATTTAATAAGTATTAGTTATGTAATTCTAACACAAAGTTAGAAATAAATAACATTACTTCCAAATATTTTTATGGGAAGGTTTGTTTTTTCCGGACTAAAGTCCTTAAAAAGGAGATTTCTGTAACCCCCTGGCTAAAGCCAGGGGTTAGTTATGGCGGGGTATATAACCACTGGCTTTAGCCTGGCGCAGGAGGGACGTGTCACAATATGGCAGGGTATATAACCACTGGCTTTAGCCTGTGGTAAGCGGGATCTGTCACTCAATGAG
>CAZDOM010000097.1:10391-11465 GCA_964507015.1 uncultured Rikenellaceae bacterium
GGGTATATAACCACTGGCTTTAGCCTGTGGTAAGCGGGATCTGTCACTCAATGAGGGCTTTAGCCCGGAATTATCAATGATGATCTGCATATCTCCACCAGGCAGCAGTACCTGCAAAGCCAAGGAGAACAGTTATTATTAGAATAAACCAGCTATAGATATTTGCTGCCGGACTCAATGGACCCGCCACCTTTGCTATGAGGGCCGGAATAGCCCATGGGAAATAGGGAGTTATTTCAGGAAGGGCAGCAAATATCAGTTGAGTAAAAATTATAACAATTATAAGAAATCCTACTGGCAGAAGTTCATTGCGACTGGCGCATGTAATGAAAGTCACAGGTGTAAATAGCAAAATTGTTAGCACTGAAGCCTTGAAAAAGGTACCGGTGCTATGGTAGAACAGCTGGCTTGTCCAGCCGTCTAGTGTAACAAGTTTACCTGTCAGGATACTTACTATGAACATTACAGTAAGCAATAAAAAACTCCAGATAAAGGTTATAATGGTTTTGGATAATACGATATCAAACCTTGAAACAGGCAGTACCAGGATATCTTTAATTACCCTGTCGGAGTATTCCCTGCCAAATATCCAGATTGTTACAATTCCTGATCCTATGGTTCCAAGAACAACTGCCATCTGTGTCAACAGGTTAAAATAGATTAACCAGTTAGCACTACTTATGAAGGAAGCCTTGGTACTTATTATTGCTGAGTTTTCTGCTATTTCGGGATGTTTTGCCACAAGCATTAGCAGTCCCATCATTAAGGCAATGAATATGAAAAGAAGAAATGTTATCCATAAGACTTTTGATCTGAAAACCTTCATTGTTTCGGTAATAAAAGCTGCATAAAAACCTTTCATTGTACACCTCCTTTCATCCTTATTACCCTGAGAAAGAATGTTTCCAGATCCTCCTCGTCAACATTTAACATTGTTGGGGGATATCCTGAATTTACAAGAAGTGATGCAACTTTATCGGGATATAAGATTGCTTCTGTTTCCTGAATTTCAAGTATTCCATCCTCTGAAAGAGATAAAGGATAACCGTTCTTTTCAAGGATATTCTTTGCTCC
>CAZDOM010000098.1:0-11420 GCA_964507015.1 uncultured Rikenellaceae bacterium
AAGCTGAAAATGAAAAAATTGCCGCAATAGATTCGGCTACTGCTGCCGAAACAGTTGCCGATGGGATAAAGAGGGGAAAGATAAAAGAAGCTGAAGGTTATAAACAATCGAAAATATTGCACGCTGAAGGCGAAGCTGAAGCGATTAGACTGGTAAATGAAGCTGCAGATAAATATTTTGTTGGTAATGCTCAATTATTGAGAAAGCTGGAGGCTCTTGAAGCATCACTCCAGGATAATGCTAAAATTGTTATTCCAACAGGAACCGAATTGGTAAATATTATTGGAGAAATGGCAGGAATAATTCCATTAGAAAGAAAGAAAAAGACAGAAAAAGAAAGCTAATAATTCAAACAGCAAGGAGTAATTCATTATTCTTTACAGATAAGTTAATGGATTATAAATTTGAAGGGTGACATCCCGACGTTCCGCTAAAGTGAAAGTCGGGATTCCTCCAAATTCGCAATAATCTATCCCCGGTCGACATTTTTATATCTATTTTTTTGGATTCTCCCTGATATATTTGCAGATTCGGGATAATTCAATTATTGTAACCACACATATCTTAAATGCAGCTTATATGCAATATAGTTAAATATCGGTTAATTATTTATAATTTTCCTGCACCAGGTTTTGCTGAAGTTTCCGATTAAGAAATATTTATCGAACAGAAGTGAAAAATGTTTGGTTTTAATTAGGCTAATTCCTATATTGTGATATAATAGATAACTTTAATACTCTTTCCTTTTATACTTCAGTAACTAACTCACAAAACCAGACAAATGAGAAAATTTGCTCTCGCGGCTTTCCTTGTACTGTATTCTCTGTATATGGCCGCACAGGCGCCTGAAGCGATAAACTACCAGGCAATAGTAAGATGAGATGGAACAAATCCTCTTGTTTCCCAAAATGTCTCTTTCAGGATGAGTATTCTTGGAGGCACTATCTCAGGACCTGAAATTTACGTTGAGACACATTCATCCACTACAAACCAGTTTGGTCTTGTAACCCTGGCTATAGGAAAAGGCAAAGTTGAATTCGGTGATTTTAGCAGGATAGACTGGAATATTAACACCTTTTTTCTGAAGGTTGAAATAGATCCTGATGGTGGAAATGATTACGATGAAATGGGTACGACTCAGATGCTTAGCGTACCTTATGCCCTGCATTCGAAATCGGCTGAAACAGCTATGTTTACTTTATCAGAAACAGATCCGCTTTTCTTGACCAGCCCGGCAAACAGCATCACAGCAACCGATATTGAGAATCTGGGTTTCTTGTCAGGAGAAAACACCGGAGATCAGGATCTGAGTGATCTGGCAACAATGACAGACCTGGCGGATGGTCTGGATTTAACGGTTGATAAGGAGGAGGGCAAAGGTTTGTCAACAGAAGATTACACCACGGAGGAGAAAACCAAACTGGCAGGGATAGAGGAGAATGCAAATAATTATGTACATCCTGATAATCATCCTCCAGTTATAATTACCCAGGATGAGAATAATCGTTTTGTAACCGACGCGGAAAAAACAACATGGAACGGCAAACAGGAACAGGTATCCGCTGGTAATGGTATAAATATCACTTCCAATGTAGTGAGCTTATCCCCGGGTACATCTGTTGGCGAGATGTATTACTGGAATGGTAGTGCCTGGATACCTGTTGCACCAGATGTTACAGGCCAGGTATTAACTTACGTTGAGGGCATGCCGACCTGAGCATGGACACAAACTACATCAGAGGTGAATATAGTAATGAATACCTCAACAGGTCAAATCTGGATGGACCGTAACCTGGGTGCAGCCCGTGTAGCCACAAGCAGCACTGATGCCAGCTCATATGGCGATCTATATCAATGGGGAAGACTAACTGACGGGCATCAGCTCAGAAATTCCGATGTAACCACTGTTTTATCAACCAGTGATGCCCCCGGACATGCAAACTTTATTATAAATGCACCCACTCCCTTTGATTGGCGATCACCTCAAAACGACAATTTGTGGCAGGGAGTTAACGGAATAAATAATCCTTGGCTGGGTTCAGAATCCCCACCGCGGCAGAATTAGATGCTGAACGCATTAGCTGGAGCAGCAGCAATTCAGCAGGCGCTTTTGCTTCTTCATCGAAACTCACTTTGGGAGGTTTTCGCTCCAGCGGTGGAGTTTTATCTGCTGTAGGTTCAGGCGGTAATTATTGGAGCAGTACAATATCCGGTACTGATTCACGTGACCTGGCGATACTTACCAGCACTGCCAGTATGGATGACACACACCGGGTATATGGTTTTTCTGTCCGTTGTATTCAGGAAACAATCATACCAGACGGAACAGTTTACAATTCTAATACAGGTAAATTCTGGATGGATAGGAATCTTGGTGCAAGCCAGGTTGCAACAAGCAGCACCGACGAAACCTCATATGGAGACTTATACCAATGGGGAAGAGGAGCTGATGGGCACCAGTTAAGATCATCAGGTACTACCACCATCATATCTGATAGTGATACTCCTGGTCATGCAGACTTTATAATTGGAGATGGGGATTGGCGGTGGCCACATAATGACGATCTATGGCAGGGAGTAAATGGTGTAAATAATCCATGCCCGGATGGCTTCAGGATTCCTACTATCGCTGAACTCAATGCTGAGAGGCTGACATGGAGCACTAAAAATGCAGCAGGTGCTTTTGCATCACCGTTGAAATTACCTGTGGCAGGCTACAGAAGTTATACCGATGGTTCGCTGATCTCTGTGAGTTCTGGTGGTGGCTACTGGTCGAGTACAGTAAGTGGGATCAGTACAAGTCATTTGGATTTCAGTTCATCTAGTGCAAGCACCTCTGTCGTTCCTCGTGGATTTGGGTTCTCTGTACGATGTATTAAAGATTGAGATGATCTGTAAAGCATTTACCAGATGAACTACAGTCTTTACAGGGTTTCAACTCTGTTTGTATTCTTCATATTGTCACTGGTTGTATACCCTCAATATACAATTACCGGTGATTTTCCGGAATTGGCGGGGCAAGAGGTCCGCCTTACAGGATTTGAAGGATTCAACACATATATTATCGATAGTACCCGAGTTGCTGCAAACGGAACCTTTGTGTTAAAATACCCTGGGAATGACCGGGGAATGGGTTACCTGGCTGCCGAGGATAATAAGGCTTATGTTATTGTTCTTGCCGGTGAGAACATCAAACTTACAGGTGGTATCTTAAGCATCCCTGAATCAGTAACCATTTCGTCAGGTAAAGAAAATCTGTTGTTTGACCAGTATTTACATGAACACCCCAGACGCGAGCAGGCATTGAGCGCCTGGATTTATCTGCGAAATATTTACCATGTGGATTCGCTCTTTGCAGAGGAACTGGAATCCAAAAAAGATATCGAAGAAGAGATAGCCCGTATCAAAAACCAGGATAAGAATTTCCTTTCATCACTGGATACCAAATCCTATATATCGTGGTATCTTCCTGTCAGGAAGCTGGTTAGCTTGGTTTCAATAATTGCACAATACCGCACAGAAGAGATCCCCGGAACAATTGAGGCGTTCAGGAACATCGACTATCTGGATAAACGCCTCTACAGAAGCGGTCTGCTTCGGGATGTTATTGAGAGTCATTACTGGCTTATCGAGAACATGGGTAAACCGCTAGACTCGGTTTCTGTAGAGATGAATATCTCCACCGACAGGCTTTTAAGCAACATATCATCAAATGAGGTTGCTTTCAACGAGATCACGAAGTTCCTCTTTGACCTTCTTGAAAAGCGCAGCCTGTTCACAGCCTCAGAATATCTGGCTGTAAAATCATTAACACAAAACAGTTGCTTGCTCGATAATACCCTTGCAAGCCAGCTTGAATCGTACCGGGCTATGAAGAAAGGTAATGTGGCTCCCGATATTGTATTTGCAGGCGATGTATTCAGAAACGGTGAAGTATCAATTTCACCAGGACGCTTGTCTGAAATCAGGTCGGAATATAAAGTGGTTATTTTCGGTGCAAGCTGGTGCCCCAAATGTGCGGAGGAGTTCTCCTATATCCCCCCTTTATATGGTAAATGGAAATCAAAAGGTGTTGAGGTAGTATTCGTTTCTCTCGATACCGAACCGGAAATGTTTAAAAGCTTTACCAGCATCTTTGCCTTCATCAGCATGTGCGATTATAAAAAATGGGAGACACAGGCCGCCAGGGACTATTATATATTTTCCACTCCTACGATGTTTTTACTTGATAAGGACAACAGTATTATCCTGCGGCCCGGCTCTGTCAGGCAGATAGACAGCTGGATAGATTTTTATTTAGGTTCGTAGGTATTAACACACAAACCCACGTACTCTTTGGCACAACGTTTGTAGCTGATTATCACGATTATCAGAAGAGATGAACCCTGTTATGAGGACAAAATCATCATTCATCAATCGTCCCCCGGTGTTAGCTGGTAATCCTTGGTTTACCGATAATATTCCACTATTCGCCGAATAATTATATATTAGAACCATATCATTAGTAACTTTGCTTAAATTTTTTAAGACCATACCAATGAAGAAGATTCTATTATCAGTAATTGCTGTCCTGTTCATTATTCCGCTAATGGCACAGGAGAGTTCGAACCTCAGGATGAACCTGGAGAAGAATAAACTATACCGTTTGAAGTCTGTTACCGGGCAAACAGTCACTCAAACGGTAAACGGAAACCAGCAAACTGTTGAAACGGAAGTAGAATATACGTTTTCAGTGAAAATGCTTGATATGACTCCGGATTTCATGGTAACTGAGGTCCATTTTGATACTATAATTACCAATACCAACACTATGGGTAAAACCACAAGTATCAATTCAACAGTTGAAGGTGATATGACATCATCGGAGACATCCGATATTATGTCATGCATAATGAACAGATTGAGTAAGAATGCTCTTTTTGTGAAAATTGATTTTACCGGTAAACCTGTCGAGATAGTAAATGCAAAAATGCTTTCCGACATTATTCTGAAGGATACTGCATCCATTACGCTTGCAGAACCTGTGGCTGCTGCTATGAAAACACAGATAGCCGGTACGGTGAGCGACAACACCCTGAAAACAATGATCAGCAGTTTCACAAGGCACCTTCCGGGCAAAGAGGTTTCAGTTGGTGATAAATGGGAGATTGCTGAGCAGATAAATTCAGGAGGAATGCTCCTTTCAATAACCACTACCTATCATCTGGACAGGATTAACGGCAATAATGCCAGCATTTCTGTTGAATCGAACATCAGGGCAGCAGAAAATGCACCTCCAATACAGTCGGCCGGCGCTACAGTCACTTATGATAATCTCACCGGGTTAAGTAAATCAAACCTGGTGATCGATACTCGTACCGGGCTGCTGGTTGAAGATAACGCCAAAACACGCATTACGGGAACCCTGGGGATAAGTGCACCCGGATTCAGCATGGAAATGCCAATGGATATTAATGGAGAAACAAAGATAACTGCAGTAGAGTAATACAGAATATTAAGCCATGATTAGAATAAGAATATATTTTGCCATATTGCTTCTGTTTGCATCTGTTGCTGTTCAGGCGCAGAACATAAAGGGATATGTTAGCTATGAAATAGATAAAACACCGGTGCAGTTTGCTTCAGTTGCCCTTCTTCAGATGCCTGATTCAGTAATGGTTACCGGAGTTATAACCCTGACTGACGGGGCATACCTCCTTGAAAGAATAAAACCAGGAAATTATTTTGTCAGGGCAAGCTTTGTGGGATACAGACCTGCAGGCAAGGCAGTTACAGTCAGTGAAGGAGATAAAGAGATTGTTGTTGATACCATATATCTGGCAGAAATAACTACGGCCCTGAACGAGGTGATGGTAGTCGGTGAACGTCTTAAGGGTAAGGAAATGGTTGACCGCACTGTATATAACATCCCGGAAGCTGTAACCAAATCGACAAGCAATGGGTATGACCTCCTCAAGAAAATACCCCAGGTAAATGTCGATTTCCAGAACAATATCACTCTCAATGGCAGCAGTAATTTTATAATCCAGGTGGATGGCAGACAGCGCGACAGAGAGTTTCTTGCCAGGCTCCTTCCGACCGACATCCAGAGTATTGAGATAATAAGCAATCCTTCCGGGAAATATGAAGGTAATATTGACGGAGTATTAAACATCATACTGAAAAAAGAAGCAAGGTACGGGGTGAGCGGCAATATTCTTGAAGCCTTCAAACCGTTCCATAAGGTTACAAGCGTAACGCAGGGAAGTATTGATTATGCATTGGGTAAAGTAACCTTCTATGCAACTGGTTCATATATAACGCAGGCTCTTAATATCAGTTCAACCACTGATAGCCGGTTCACAACAATTGACTCGACAACCTATACTATCGGTGATGGAAATATAAAAGTCTCCCTGGGATCCGTGAATGCCGGTATGGATTATTATATGAACGACAGGAACAATCTTAGCTTCAACGTCAGCTATAAACCGATATACCAGAATGTGGATGTCCCAAATACAACGACCCTGTTTAAAAGTGATAATCCGCTGAATACGCTTACCTCGCATACAACCAGTAAGCTAGAAAGCGATGAGACCGCATTTGCACTTTTTTATAAAAAGACATTCAAAAAACCTGTCGAGGAATTTACAGCTGAAGCGACCTATTATATTTTCAAATCCGTTTCAGGTAACTTTTTCTCAAATACCCGCTACCCTTATAACAGTGATGTGGTCCTCGATACCTATTCAAGGGTGGAAGACGATCTGAATGACCGCAATTACCTTTCAACCAAGCTCGACTATGTATATCCTGTGGGGATGAATGCCAAACTGGAAGCGGGATATCATTTCTATTACCAGCAGATGGGTTACGATTTTAAGATAGATAAGCAGGAAGAAAGTAATCTGTTTGAATATGGCGAGTTCAGGAATTCGGCTTATGCCGGGATTGCCATGAATCTGAAAAAATTCGGCTTCCAGGCTTCCCTGAGGATCGAGAACAGCCATATTATTGCTGATTCTGTCACACATCCGGATTATTCCTGTATCCTTCCTGCAGCCAATTTACAGTATAAATTCTCAGCATCGCATAATATAAAGCTGACTTATAACCGGAGGATCAACCGGCCGGGGATCTATGAAATGAATCCATACTGGAGAGTTGGCCAGTCGTATGATATTACCCAGGGTAACCCTGACCTCAGACCTGATTACCGCGACCGACTGCAGCTTACCTATACATGGAATTTTGGCAGCAACTATTTCTCACCATATATTTATGATGAGTATTTCTCCGACAGGGTAAGCAGCCGCTTCAGTATAATCCGCTCTCCGATCACAGGTGAACTGACAACGATTACGAAGCCGTTCAACCTGCTCAGCGGTTATGAATATGGCGGAGGTGTCAATGCCATGCTATGGTATGTAAATCTCAGTGCTAGGATTTACGACGGCCATTACGAAGAATATACTGAGGGGACCTTTACGATACCTGCCAGGGATTATTTCTCCTATACGATTAACAGTACTGCATTTGTTAATCTTGATAAGAAGAAAAAGACTACAGTATTTGCATACCTGCAGTATAACGGAGTGAATATCAATGCACAGTCGAAGTCATACACCCTTCCTCTGTATGGTTTTGGCGGCCAGTGGCAACCAAAGAACCATACTATAGGTATATTCTGGCTGCTTCCGTTCGCGAAGGAAATAGATTACCAGAAAGTTGAAACCGAGACGGCTGCATATACCTCAACCAATACGACGAGTATTGACTTTGGAAGCTGGTTTCAGTTCCAGTATTCCTTTAGGTTCAATAAGGGCAGGAATATCAAAAAGCTCGGTCATAAGGTAGTGGTTGAAAGCGACAGCAAGGGACAGGCGATAGGGAATTAATCCGCCAGCTGACGGACGTCGGGAAGGAGCGACGCGACAGACCCTGAGCCGTTTCGATACAAGATAATAGATTCTTATTCCAAATTCAAAAATCCAGATTCCAGATTCCAGATTCAACACATCTGAGATACAATCCTGGATGTTGCATTTTTTTTGACTTATATTCATTTATTTCCGTACTTTGATATACATAAGTCATTTTTTAATAATTAGTCACCTCCGATGAAAAAAGTAATCCTGACCTCAGTTCTTATAGTATTTTGCATCCTGATCTATGCACAAGTACCCGAATCATTTAATTATCAGGCTATTGTACGCAATGCTGCGGGTGAGCCGATTATTACTCAACAGGTAACCTTTTTGTTCACAGTATATAAGACAAGCCCTTCCGGGACAAATGTTTACAGTGAAAAACATACTCTCATAACTAATGAATCTGGCCTTGTAACGCTCGCAATTGGAACCGGTACAGATAAAACAAGCGATTTCTCAGCCATTGACTGGGGAGCAGACAAATATTTTCTGAAAGTTGAAATCGATCCGGCAGGTGGCTCAACCTATACAGAAATGGGTACAACACAACTGTTAAGTGTGCCATATGCATTTTATGCTGAAAAAGTACAGACTGTCAGCGGTAGTTTCTTTTACCGCGATAAAGATGGTGATGGATTCGGATATATGTATGAATCTGTCTGGGTACCTGATGGAACGGATCCTCCGGCATACTATGTGAACAACAATGGTGATTGTAACGATAATGACTTTTATACTCAGGATGGTTCTCCGGAGGTTTGTGATGGCATTGATAATGACTGTAATGGATTAATAGATGAATATTGGCCAGATTTAGGAGAATTGTGTACTTCAGGTGAGGGAGCATGCATGAATGCTGGATTCCTTATATGTGATCCCGGTGATCCTTCAGGACCTGCTATATGCAGTGCAACTCCCGGTATTCCTCAACCCCCGGAATCCTGTAACTATATGGATGATGACTGTGATGGAGTGGTTGATAATGGCTATTGTGATGGTAATGGCATTTACAATACTGATGTTGCCTGTGGAAATTGTTATACTGACTGCCAGACGATTTATGATCTGCCGAATGCATATGGAGAATGTGATGACTCAGGCCCGGTGCCTTTTTGTATAATGCATTGTGATCCAGGATATTATGATATGGATCAGATACCTCAGAATGGCTGTGAATTTTATCTCGAAGAAGATGCAATCTATGTTTCCCCTGAAGGTAATGACACTCCCGGTTGTGGAACAAACATAGGGAGTAATGCATGCAGGACAATAACCTATGGAATAAACGAAGCTGTCAGTCAGGTGAAACACAGTCTCCTTATTGCTAATGGTTTTTATAACGAAACGGTATATGTATATCCGGGAATTGATCTTCTTGGTGGCTATGATCCTGTTACATGGAACCGTAACCTGGAGAATTCTTTAACAGTCATTTCTGGCACATCCGATATTGACAATCATCCTGTTACAGTTGTAGCCGACAATATTGATCAGCTAACAACCATCTCCGGATTTAGAATCCAGGGAGCAATAAACAATGATCCTTCAGGAAATTCTTATGTAATATATGTAGATAATTCAAATGAGAGTTTAAGGATTATTGATAATTCTATTTATGGAGGTAATGCTGGAAATGGAAGTGATGGAGATAATGGATCCAATGGACAGGCTGGGATGCCTGGTGGTAATGGACTAAATACAGTGGAAACCACCTCTTACACCGCGATATTTGATGTTTCAGGAGGCACTGGCGGAAGCGGTGTATTTAGTAGCGGTGGAGATGGAGGGGGAGTGCATGGACAGATAACCAATAATGATCAACAGGAGACTGGTGAGACTGGAAGTTCAAGCAGTGAGAATCCTGGTGGTGCTGGTGGTGTCGGTGGTCACAACAGATATTCCGCCAACTGCAGTACATTTAGTACGGGAGGGTATAGTGCCCAGGGTGAACCCGGAGCGGATGGTTTGCCAGGTTCTGATGGAGCATGTGGAATGGGTGGAACTAATGCAACAGGTATCGTTATTAGCTCACATTGGAGAGGAGAGGAAGGCTCAGCGGGACAAAATGGAAAAAACGGTTCTGGTGGTGGCGGCGGAGGTAGTGGCGGAGGAGCCGACGTGACTATTAATTGTACCGGATCAGATGATTGCTCAGGTGGTACAGGAGGTGGTGGCGGAGGTGGTGCAGCAGGAGGGAACGGAGGATCAGGAGGCAATCCCGGAGGTGGTTCATTCTGTGTTTTTATAATTAATAGCTCAGCACCTGTTTTAGAAAATAATGATTTTTATCTTGGCTCCGGTGGCAATGGCGGCCATGGCGGTTTTGGAGGCGCGAAAGGTATTGGTGGGTTGGGTGGTTTGGGCGGTCTGATCGGTGGTCAGTGGTCATTTGTCCTGGGGCTGGGTGGTAATGGTGGTAAAGGTGGAGACGGCGGTAATGGCGGCGGCGGCGGCGGCAGTACCGGAGGAAGCTCCTTTGGAATATATACTTTTAATACAATCATTACAACAGATTATGAGATTAATAATACTTTTAATGGTGGCAAGGCAGGAAATGGCGGTTCAGGAGGATACTCTTATGGAAATTCCGGTCAGAATGGATCTGACGGAATTGTAGAATACTGCAGTTATCATTAATACAAAGATATTTCATCAACCATTCACAGAGATGCAAAAACATTGTTCCAGGATACAGCTTATAATACTTAGCTTACTTATCTCAGGGATTTCGACATACCGGGGATTTGCACAGGTACCTCAGAAAATAATTCACCAGATAGTGATCCGTGATGCACTGGGAAAACTTATAACGAACACTCAGGTAGGAATTTGCATTTCCATCTTAGAAGGACCATTGCCAGGAACTCTTGTTTACCAGGAATTACAAACACCGGTTACCGGTAAACAGGGTGTTTTAACATTAGAGATAGGTGGTGAAAGTGGATTTGATGCCATAAACTGGGGAAGCAATATACATTTTATTAAAACAGAGACAGATCCTTCCGGAGGCACAGATTATACCATTACCGGGATCAGCCAGATGTTAAGTGTGCCATATGCCAATTTTGTTGGAAAAACTCACACAGTAAGCGGCAGATATTGTTACCCGGACAAAGATGATGACGGGTACGGAGATGTATATTCTCCGTTGTGGATACCGGAGGGTGTAAATGTTCCAACCGGATTTATTCTAAACGGTGAAGACTGTGATGATATGGACCAGTCTGTTCATCCTGATGCCACTGAAATTTGCAGTGATGGGATAGATCAGGATTGTGATGGACTTATCGATGAAGACTGCTGATGGTATTTATTCATGTAAAGGGTACACATATCCAAAATGCAGCGAACAGATACAAGATAGGAAATTTATATAAATCAATCATCGATTCCACCCCTTCACGCCCTCCTTCGGCCTCCGAAGCCTTGGCGAAGGAGGCACGCTCTCCTTCGGCCGCATATCCCGAACCGCCAGCCGTCTTCAACTGATTTTAATAAGTAGATCAG
>CAZDOM010000099.1:0-11128 GCA_964507015.1 uncultured Rikenellaceae bacterium
TCGTCAAGGAAGTTGCCGAGCAGGTCGGAGACATTGCCGGTTTTTTCAAGGAGGGCGAGGGTGAAATTCAGAGTGGGAGTGGGAGTGGGAGTGGGAGTGGGAGATGACCCCCCTTTTGATTCCCCCCCAGGGGGGGGAAGAGACCCAACTGCTAAACGGAATATTTTGTCGAGGTAGACCTGAAGGTAGGTTAGTTCGACGTCTGTTTCTCTGGGGCTCAGTTTTTCAAGGAGTGCTTCTGCAAAACCTTCTTCGAGGGTGATATTGAATTTTTCACATGGCCCTTTGATTGCTTCCAGGGCGTTGATATGCGACATTTTTTCTATACGAACCCTGTTCGAGAAGATAGTGGGTATATATTTTTCGAACTCGGTTATTCCTGCCATGTACTCTTCGCGCATGACGAAGATCATCCGGCACTGGAGCTCCGATTCTGTTAATAGTTTAACAATACTTATAAATGATTTACGCTCTTCCTTGTCCCCGAAAATGAAAAGCTCTTCGAACTGATCAAAAATGAAGTAAACAGGTTTATAATAATCGAGATACAAAGAACGAACGCCCTTCCTGAAATCTCCCGCAGTAGAAAATTTACTTCGCTGATCAGAAAGAGATGCTGATCTGATTGCAGAAGCCATGTTTTCGATGATATTTCCTCCACGGCGGATCACCAGCGGCAGCCAGTCGGTCTCCTGGAACTTGTTTGCCAGTCCGCAGTGGATAAGCGATGATTTGCCTGTACCTGAGACTCCATATACTAATAGAAGCTTGCTTTCAAAAACTCTTTGGTAGAGTTCTTCGATCTCGCGATCGCGACCAAAAAAGATATCGCGGTCGTCTTTGGTGTAGCTGTCAAGAAATTTGAAGGGGGATTTCATACCTTAAAAAAATGGTGTGTTATGTAAAGATATTTTAAATTGTTTTATTAGTCAATTATAGTCCTCTTGACTTTATGATAAATTACACTTAAATTTACTCAAACTTTAAAGTTATACACGGAAGTAACTGGATATCATTTATTAATTAATAGAAATAAATATGAAAAAACTACTGGTCATAGTACTAAGCATTCTTGCTGCAGGTCATTTATTGGCACAGGATCTGACACTTGATGAAATAATCTCGAAAAATCTGAGTGTAATAGGTCAGGATAAGCTGATGAAAATCCAGACAATTAAAACGACAGGGAAAATGACCCAGTCAGGGATGGAATTTAATATTATTCAATATCAAAAGAATCCAGATTTAGCCAGACAGGAGATTGAAATTCAGGGGATGAGGATTATCGTAGCAATTGAGGGGGAAACCGGTTGGACCATCCATCCCATGACCGGTTCTATGGATGCTCAGGATCTCGCTCCCGAGATGATCAAAAGCCTTCTTGAAGAGAGTCAGAGCGACCCTGTTGTCAACTGGGATAACCCTTTCTATATATGGAAAGAAAAAGGAATAAAAGTTGAACTTGACGGAAAGCAGGATTTAGATGGGACTCCTGTTTATAATCTAAAGTTTACATATAACAGTGGTAATATTTACAATTTTGTGGTTGATGCAGACAAATTTGTAATTCTAAAAGAATTGACTACAAAAACTGAACAGGGTCAGACATATGAACAGGAAGTAAGATACAGTGATTATACCGGGGTTGATGGTATACTATTTCCGGTAAAGACAGAAATCCTAATAAACGGTCAGATAGCGACAACAGTTATAATTGATAAATGCGAATTTGACATTCCAATTGACAATTCAATTTTTAAGAAACCAGTTCAACAAGAGAATCAGTAGACCTTTGAATATCAGAGAGAATTTGTTTATTTATTCAAAAGTTCCTTAATCCTGACAAAATCGGGATGAGTAATTCCCCGCTTTTCCAGGTCGGAAATATCTCCCAGATAGATCAGTTTGTAAGAACCATAGAGATTATTAAAAATTGATTTTTTGTAGTACCTCTGGTAGATCTTACTTGCTTCATCAAAATGGTTATTTAAAACCAGAGCCAGCGGATATGTCGTATAGTTATATTGATTTGTACTATCAGCCTTTACAGCAAATCTAACGGCATCCAGAGAACTTTTGAATTGCCTGTATTGCAGCAATGGCCAGGATAGGCCGGAGAGATCAATTGAAATGGTTTTTCTCGCAGTTGTATCAGCAGAATATAGTTTTTCAGCGATCTCAATAAAATATTCCGGAAGATGCATGATAATCTTTATCGAATCAAGATTACTGCATGTTTCAGAATAGAAGTCATATACCTCCTTAATTTCTTTTTCTGTCGTTGCAGAAAGAAATATCCGGTTTGATTTTTCAATTCTGTCTGCTAAATATCCTTGAGGCCTAAGTGCATACAGATCAAGGCTATATGTAATAAATTGTTCTCTCAACTTATGGCTGTTAATGTTGCTCCATATCTTTCTGATTAGGATATCAGCTTCTTTCAGGTACTTCTCATATCCAGTATTTGGAAGCTTAGCCTGTGTAAGGCAGAATTTTAGTCCTTCGAATAATTTTGATGTTTCTTGTTCATTAATTACCTGTTCAATGTCTATTGTTCCATACTTCAGCATTTGCTCCAGATTCAGGTAGTCGCAAGAGTTTTCACCCAGAAATTTATTAAGCGGTATTTTTACGTTGACAAGTCTTGCAATATTATCGGCTGATCCAGTTAATATTTTTGTGCCATCAGGTGAAAAACAAACTGAAAATACTGTATTCAGATAGCCGCCTAATATTTGTAAAGTATTTCCATTGAGATCCCAGAGTCGTGCTGTTTTATCGTCTGACCCGGTGATAATTGTTTTTCCATCAGGTGAAAAGGCAGCTGAGTTTACATATGAGGAGTGTCCGTTGAAGATTTGTATGGTATTTCCCTGAAGGTCCCAAAGCCTTGCTGTTTTATCATCAGATGCGGTTAAAATTGTTTTTCCGTCAGGGGAAAAGACAGCCGAGTTCACATAATCACTATGACCTCTTAGAATATGTATTGTGTTACCATTGAGATCCCAGGTCCTTGCCGTATTATCATTAGATCCGGTCAAAAATATATTCCCGTCAGGAGAAAATGCAACAGATGTTACAATATCAGAATGGCCGGTAAATGTTTGTAATATATTGGCATTCAAATCCCATAATTTTGCGGTTCTATCGCCTCCACCTGTCATAATTATCTTCCCGTCAGGAGAGAAGGCAACTGCCCTGATACCTCTTGTATGACCTATAAATGTCTTAATAACCTTTCCTTCCAGGTCTAAAAGTTGTGCTGTTATACTACCTGTTAGAATGGAATTGCCATCAGGAGAAAAAGCAACGGAATTTGATGGTATTTTTATAATTTGCCTGCTAGTCCCGTCAATATCCCATAACCTTATTGTATAATCAGCCCCCGAAGTCATAATTGTTTTACCATCAGGTGAGAACGCTACCCGGTATACAAAATTAGTATGACCGGTAAAGTTTTTGAAAATGTTCTGTGACAGGTCCCATATCCTTGAAATACCATCGGTGCAAAAAGTCAGAATTCTTTTGCCATCAGGAGAAAAGGTTACTGAATTTACAGAACCTTTATGTCCTTTTAGTATTTGTATGGTATTGCCCTCGAGATCCCAGAGTCTTGCAGTCCTGTCAGATGATCCTGTAAGTATTGTTTTCCCGTCGGGTGCAAAAGCTAATGATCTGATGATATCCGAATGCCCGATAAATTCCCGGAGCATTTTACCGTCAGTATCCCATAGCTTTACTCTATTGTCATATGATCCTGTAAGTATAGATTTCCCGTCAGGTGCAAAAGCTACATTTCGTATATATCCGGTATGTCCCTGAAATCTTTGTAAAATATTGCCCTGGAGATCCCAGAGAATGGCTGTTGAGTCTGCTGACCCTGTTAATATTTTAGTCCCGTCAGGAGAAAAGGCTACAGTTAAGACATCATATTTATGTCCGTTAAATACCTGGAGACAGTTTCCCTGAAGATCCCACAATCTTGCTGTGAGGTCTCCTGAACCGGTCAGTATTGAATTACCATCCGGAGAAAAAGTAACCGCATACACGGCGAGGACATGACCAATGAAAACCTGCCGGATATTCCCTTCAATATCCCAGAGTCTTGCTGTCTTATCATTAGAACCTGTAACAATATATTTACCATCCATGGAAAAGGCCAGTGATGATATATTGTCATAACCGTTCCTTGCAAATCCATGAACATCATTTATTGTAAATCCGTTAACCAGATGTCCGATTAATATTCTGGAATTATTTCCATCAGTGTCAGTTATTTCAGCTGACCGTCCGTTTGTAGAAATAACCTTTGTCCAGTCTGGTGAGATATGACAAAGATTTCCTTCTCTATATATGTAAAAGACCTTGTAGAAAGAATTGTTGTAGTAGATGCTGTTCAGATTACTGACTATGTCATTATTTTCCGGATCGAGGCTTAAAGCATACTCAGCAAGTCTGAGGGCTGTTGTAGGATCTTCATTAACAATCTCTTTGGAGAGATAGTTATAGTTATTTGCCCGTGCCTGTCTTTCACGTATTTCTGTCAACTCTTTTTCTCTTTTAATCCTCAGTTCAGATTCTTCAGCCCTGTTTCTGGCAGCAATAGCTTCTTTTTCTGAGGCAATGGCCTTTTTATCTGATTCTATTGCATTATCCCTGGCTATTATGGCTTCTTTTTCTGAAGCTGTGGCTTTAATCCTTTCTTCATTCGCAATTTTTTCATTATTGACAGCCTTCCCTCTTTCCCTGACGGCCCAAAAAGTAAACCCGCTCAGTATGATAATCAAAGTAACTGTTGCTGCCGTTATCAGGTTTCTTCTCCTCTGCCTGGCTTTAATGAGCTCTTTCTTACTGCGTTCGATAAGCTTACGGTGATCCTCCGCAAGAAAGAGTCTGGATTCATAAGGTGCAATATACTGAAGGTCTTCAGCGGAAAGCAAAACTTCCCGTTTTTGCCAGTTGTGATATGCGTTCTCAATAAGTTGGCGTATTTCAAGCAACTCCTTTTCAACCAGTGTGATCTTCTCGAAGATCTTTGATGCAATAGCATCATGTCTGAGTTCATATTTATCATTTTTACCCTTCTCCTGCAGTATCCTGAGGTTAACAAATGAGATCAAAAGATCATTAATAGTTTTCTCGTCAATAGTCTTACCTGTTGTCTGCGTATACTCTCTTATCTCTTCAATGCTTGCGGGACGTTTTGTTCCTCTTGCCGAAACAAATGCTTTAAGAACCGTCATTGCCAGTTCCGGGTCAGGAAGATGACTGATCTGCTCATCGAGGAAACTGCCAAGTATATTATATACATTCCCTGCCTTAGCCAGATCAGAAATCCTGAATGTGATGCTTCCGGTTTTTTCAGGAATGCCTTTTGTGACCTGTCTGAAGATCTTATCAAGAAATACCTGCAGATAGGTAAGTTCTATCTCGCTCTCTTTTGGAGGACATAGTTTCTCAAGCATCTTATCAGCAAATCCTTCCTCCAATGCTATATTGTATATTTTACAGGGGCCCTCAATTACTTTTCTGGCGTTACCGATGTCCATTTTTTCAACCCGCATCCTGTTTGAAAAGAAACCGGGAACGGACTTTTCAAATGTTGATAACCATCCAAGGAATTCCTCACGGAGAATGAAAATGAACCTGCACTGGATCTCAGACTCCATCAGGGATTTCAAAACCTTAATGAAATTTTCATCCTCCTCCTTTGTGCCGAAGATAAACATCTCCTCAAACTGGTCAAAGATGAAATAAACCGGTTTGTAATGGTCGAGGTAAAGAGACCTGACTGCTTTCCTGAATTGTGCTGCAGTTTCTATTTCCCCCTGCACCTGAGTTAATGACGAGTTTCTAACTGCAGTTGCAAGACTCTCAAGCATATTGCCACCCCTGCGAATAACCAGTGGCAGCCAATCAGTCTCCTGGAACTTGTTTGCTAATCCGCAGTGGATAAGCGATGATTTGCCTGTGCCTGAGACCCCATAGACCAGTAAAAGCTTGCTTTCAAAAACTCTTTGATAGAGCTCTTCGATCTCGCGGTCGCGGCCGAAGAAGATCTCGCGGTCGTCTTTGGTGTAACTGTCAAGGAATTTGAAGGGGGATTTCATATATCAGTGAATCTTTACACTATTTTATATTAAAAAAACCTGCTGTATGCTATTTTAAATCCGTGCTATCGGCACCTAGCAATAACATAATTTCTTCATATTCCGGGATATCAAATCCTCTGTATTTAAGATCCATCAGATCAGATTTAAAAACATCACCAAAGAATTTCTCATCATTTTGGATTTCAGAAAAAGGGACAAGCTTGTCTTTCATTTCAACATAAAGCTTTTTCGCTTTATCAACAGAATCAACAAGCAAATAACACGGTGGAAGGTTGATATTGGCATAAAATCCTTCAGAATTGATACGTAAAGCAAGGAGACAGGCATTTAATGCATCATCAAATTGTTTCAAGTAGACAATTTGCCAGGCCAGGGATCCTACCTGTGAATCGAGTTCCCTTTTTTTCTCAGGGTACAACTGAATGATTTTATTAAAGATAGATATAGCCTTCTTTTGGAATTCAAATTCTACTGTAGAGGAGTTTGTGTTTCCCTGATAATATCTTCCTGCAGTGAAAAGATCAAAGTAGTTATTATTGGCCAGAAGTGTCTTATAAATATCATCTATTTCAGGTTTTACATTTTCACCAGTTGAACTGGCTTTATCAAGTAAAAACTCAGTGGTATTAACAGGGAATCTTATCGATGTTGTATCCGAACTGCATAGAAATTCATATAATATCTCTGCCTTATTCAGTAACTCATACTTTTCAGCCGGTTCAGTTACAGTCATTGATTTGGTCCTGAAATATTTAGCTCCCGAATAGATATTTTCTTTATCTTTTGTATTAAGGAGATCATCATATTCCAGATATCCATGATCAAGTTTCTCTTCAATTGTCAGATCTCCAAACTTACCTGATGATAGAAAAGTATCAAGAGGTTGCTTAAGACCAATCTCTCTGATTCCTGATCTGTCAGGGTAATAAATTCGCTTAACATCTGTAGATATACTTATTTCATCAGCAAAAGAAATATTATTAAAAGTCTGCAGAAGAATCCCCTGATTATTGAATAACCTGAGATTCTTTGTATCGGAGACATAGAACGATTTGTAATCAGGTGAGAACCGTGCATTAAGAATAACGTTTATTTCCGGACTCTGGAATGTAAAAAGTAATTGTCCATTTTTATTCCAGAGTTTTACGGTGCCATCCCATGATCCTGTTAGAAAAAGCGATCCATCCGGTGAAATGTCCAGGGATGTAATGCCACCTGTATGAGCTTTAAGACGCTGAAGCTGTTTGCCGGACGTATCCCATAGAATTACATTGCCGTCTATATCACCGGATAATATTCTCTTATTGTCATCCGAGATTCTTAGAAACCCTATTCGACTATCATGTCCGACATATGTTTTCTTAAGAGTACCTTCTAATGACCATAAACCAAAGTAAACACACTGATAACCAATTGTGGAAAGTATCAGGCTGTCATTCCTTGAAATTGCAGTTCTGAAATATCTATCGTCTACACCTTTCAACACTGAAACAATATTTGATTCCCAGTCAGATACCAGTGCTAAGGAGTCTGCATCAGAAATGTTATGAATAAGAATATAATTATAAGATGGAAAAATATTAAATCCGGTGTTTTTATATTTGATGGGTAAAGATTTTATTACTAAACCATCCTTGCTAAGCAAGCTGATCGTATCTTTGACCTGATCGACAATATATTGGTTTCTGGGGTAGTAGGAATGGCCCGCTTTATTTTTAATGATCAGGTTATCACCTGTATCTCCAATATCCCAGGCATAGAATTTCCCTTCATGCATAAAAATTATTCTGTTATTCACAGAATCATAATTACAAAAGTAGTCAGAGATTCCGTTTATCAGAAGTGATTTTACTAAATTGCCTGAATAATCCCATATCTGAATACCATTTTTATTTAATGTCAGTAAAAAATCCTTCTTATTAATTTCCCTCACTTTAAAGATGCTCTCATTTACATTGTTAAATGATTTTATAATAGTCCCTTGTAAATCACAGATATAAAAGTGTTTCTCCGAAGTTGTCAGGGCAAATCTATCACCATTTAATAATGTTGCCGAATTAAGCACTTCTTGAGAGGTAAGTACAGATTTTCTTTCCATCCTGTTCTTGCCATTATATGATATCCTTTCCATGTCTCCCGTCGCATAGAAAAAATATGCGAAACTGTCATCAAAAATATAATCAGCCAAATATGTCGATTCTTTAAAATCATGATAGGTTATATTTATAATCTCACCATCTTTTGAAAGCAAGTACACTACGCCGGAAGATCCAGAATTACTCATAAAGAAGAGGACTATATTTTTTGAATTTGGTAAAATCTTGAAATCTCTCGGATAGAGGTCTTCTTTTATATCTAACTTTTTACCAATTTCCAGATTACCATCCTGATTATAAATATTTAATATTGAATCTGATCCGATTGTAACAACTGACTTAAGGTCAGAAGATACTCCCCAATAATAAACATCCTGGTTTATATCCCATTTTCTTATCAGTTCCTCATTTGAGTTATATAAAACAATACAATAATTCTCAAAATCATAATATCTCTTTTGATAGAATATAGCAATGGCACTATTCCCCATGATCCGGTATTCAGGATAGATATATTTTTTATCCATTAAGATCGGGTAATAAAACTCATTATTTGAATATATGTTTACAAGGTTCTGATAATTTTCGGGATCAGGATTCAGTTCATATGCCCGAAATGCAAGTCGTAAAGCTTTGGATGGATTTTGACTGGTCATTTCTTTTGATGAGGCACTGAAATAATTAGCATTGGCAATTACTTCCATTTTTTGGGATTTATTCCTTTCAAGCAGAGCCCATAAAGTAAAGCAGGCAAAAACAACCAGCAGACCTATCCCTGAAGAAATAAAAATATTCCGTCTGCGGTGTTTTACCCTCTGATACTCCCGTTTACTTTTAAAAATTAAGGATTTAAGTTCATCGTTAAGGTAAAGTTTGTCTTGATAGGGAGCTATATAGCTAAGATCTTTATCAGATAACAGTACATCTCTCTTTTTCCAGTTTTCAAAAGCTATCTCAATGAAGTGCTTAATCTCAATAAGTTCCTTCTCAACCAGTGTTACATTTTCAAATATCTTTGCAGCAAGTGCATCATGCTTCAGCTCATGACGCCCTGTATGATCCTTGTCCTGCAGAATTCTCAGGTTTACAAATGAGATAAGAAGGTCATTGATAGTCTTTTCATCAATGTCCTTTCCTGTTGTCAGGGCATATTCCCTTATCTCCTCAGTATTTACAGGACGTTTGGTACCCCTGGCTGACACAAATGCTTTTAATACTGTCATGGCCGTATCCGGGTCAGGCAGATTACTTATCTGGTCATCAAGGAAGCTTCCCAGGAGATTGGAGACGTTTCCTATTTTTTTTAGGAGGGAGAGAGTGAAGGTGGGAGCCACCCCCTTTTTTCCCCCAAGAGGGGGAAGAAGTCCGGTGGATAAACGGAATATCTTGTCAAGATATACCTGGAGATATGTTAATTCCACGTCTGTTTCACCTGCGCTCAGTTTTTCAAGGAGTGTCTCTGCAAATCCTTCCTCAACAGTGATATTGTGTATTTTGCATGGTCCCTCTATAGCATTCTTCGCATTCCCAATATCCATCTTCTCAATACGCATCCTGTTATTAAAAAAACCAGGTATCGATTTCTCAAATGTTGTTAACCATCCCAGGTACTCTTCGCGGAGAATGAAAATGAATTTACATTGTAGATCTGAAACCAATAATGACTGGAGAACATTTATGAAAATCTCATCTTCCTTCTTTGTCCCAAAAATAAACAACTCCTCAAACTGATCGAATATGAAATAAATAGGCTTATAATGATCGAGATATAAATTCTTTACAGCTTTCCTGAAATAGTCAGTCTTCTTGCTGATCTCATCTGTATTCTCAAAATTATAAATGACTTTCGATGAACTGTCTGACACCCTCAAAGATGCCTTACTGATCGCTTCGGCCATAGATAATAACAAATTTTTACCACGCCGGATATTTACATTAAGCCAGTCGCTTTCACGAAATTTACTTGCAAGCCCGCAATGAATAAGGGAAGACTTTCCTGTACCGGACATTCCGTACACCACCATTATCCTGCTGTCGAATACCCGTCGGTATAATTCAGCAATCTCTTTTTCCCTGCCGAAGAAGATCTCACGATCGTCTTTGGTGTAGCTGTCCAGGAATTTAAATGGAGACTTCATTGTTTGTTAAGTATATTTTTCAAATGTTCCAGGTTGCATATTGAAGGTTATCCCTTGTCAAATCAACCTGCAACCTGCAACTTTCAACTTGCAACCTGCAACTTGCAACCTGCAACACTACGTTATCATTCCAGTGACTTTCCTGACAACGTAGCAATCATATCTTTAAATTGATCTACCAGGATGCTGTAATTATGGAGACTTCTCAGATCGCATTTTTCAGTAACTTCTGTACCGACATACATAAGGTGATCACCACGGAACTTTGTATATAGGAAAATATCTTTTTTGATATCGAATTTCTCCTTATCATCTATAACCTCCGAGTTGGTGTCAATAACAAGAGGAGAGAGGTTCAGGTATTCATCAAAAGTCTTTAATGATTTCATTAGCAGAACGGAGTTGCTCTCCGCGAACTTCGTCTCCTCAAGCTCCTGTGCCTTAAATCCTGAATCGGAACTGCTGAGAAGATCAATCAGGTGATTAAACTTTGCCTCCTGGTTTTTTGGATGTATTACTTTGATCTCACGAACCGAAACCAGCTTATATTTTGCAATAAAAGAGAGTTTCTCCAGTATGAATGATAGCTTTTCCTCATACTCAACACAACGCTTCTCAATCTCCTCATTAGTGAGATTGATCTGGTAATGACCTATCTCATTACGTTCGGGAACCCAGAAATCGAGTGCGGCATAGAACTTCTTGTCAAAATTTTCACCCATTTCTGGGATAAACCATGGAATGTTCTTTTCATGCATTAGGTTACCTATTGCCCTTATCA